>JAUIEE010000034.1 GCA_030428965.1 bacterium
GCTGGCGAGGGGTGGGCAAGATGTCCGCCCTCGACGCCGACGGACTGCGCTTCACCTGGAACGGGGGGCGCACCGGCCTGACCCCGTTCGAGATGGGCCAGATGCTGGCCCTGGGCACGGACTTGACCGTCAAGTTCCGCCTGCCGCTTCTGCAGAAGGGACACTGCGAAGCCGTGGTCACCGTGAGCGAGGTCGAAGAGCGCGGCGACGGAGTCAAGCTGGCGGCGACGTTCAGTGAAATCGAGCCGGAGACGCGCCAGGCGGTTCAACAGTACGCCCAGGACATGGCCTTCCTGAAGAAGGAGCTGCGCCAGGCCACCGGCGACTAGCCGACCGGGCCCCGCCGTGGGCCCGGGAGCTTCCCCTAGCGGGACGACTCGTTCGAAGGGGTCGGTTCGACCGGCTCCTTCTGCTCGCTGCCCAGGGCCTTCTGGCGAGCCGTCTCCCGCGCGGTCTCGAAGATGCGCTCGAAGCGTTCGGAGACCCTGGCCCAGTCGAGCTCCGCTTCCGCGAAGGCGCGGGCGTTGGCCCCCCAGCGCTTGCGTGCCATGGGCGAGCTGGCAGCTTGCCCGAGGGCCTCGGTCCAGGCCTCCACGTCCCCGGGTTTGACCAAGAGGCCGGTGTGCTCGTGCTCGACGCGTCCTCGGATACGGGGCAGATCGGAAGCCAGGATCGGCAGGCCACAGGCCATGGCCCGTCCCACCTGCTGCCCCATGATCGAACCGTCCCGAGCCGGAACCGCGAACAGCGTACTGGCCCCCATCAACCCGGGGAGCTCCTCGGGGCGCGGTCGCCCGATCCAGTGCACCCGTGCCGCGATCCCCAACCGATCCGCCATGGCCCGCAGGCGAGCCTTGGCCGGGCCGTCGCCCGCCAGCACCAGGCTCCAGTCGGAGCGCTGGCCCACGGTGCGCGCGAAGGCCGGAACCAGGACCTCGAGGCCACGACCCGAGACCAGCTGCCCTACGTAGAGCAGGATGCGACCCGAGATGTGGTGGCGGGCCACCAGGGGACTGGTCAGGCCTGGACGGAAGCGCTTGAGGTCGACGCCCGGCGGAACCACCTCGATCAGCCGGGGTTCGAAGCCCTCGTTGAGGGCCTGGGTACGGGCCATCGGATCCAGGGCCACCACCGCGTCGGCCGTACGCCGAACGTAGGGCCCCCACATCCACTGCCCCATGCGGTGCAACGCCCGCTGGATGGGACGACCGACGGGAGGGATGGCTCCTTCGACCAGGATCAGAGCACAGGAGAGCTTGCGCGCCATGCGCGCGCCACGAACCGCGGCCGGGGACAGAGCGTCGTAGGCGACGATCACGTCCGGTTGGAACTTCTGGATCTTCCCTCGTAGCGGTGAGGGAGAAGCGCTCTCGGCAGGGTCCTCACCGGAGCGCGGGATCCTGCCGGGCGGAGCGCCGAATCCGCGCACCACGTGACCGCGCCCCATGAGCTCGCTGCCCAACTCCTTGGCCTGGTCGGCGAACTTCACACTGAGGCTCCACGGCTCGTCGAGAAAGAGCGAGAGCGGATCTAGGAGCAGTGCGACTCGGAGGCTGTCAGACACGTTGGATTCTGGTTAGGTCAGCGGAAGAAAATGCTTGTCGAGAACGCCCCTTCGGGGAAGTTTCTTCGATCTTTTTTCGGTTCCAACAACTCCTGATCTTGATTCCTCAAGTCCCTGATTCAACGGACGAAAACGGGAGCGTTACCAGCCTGCCAAGCTCCCTATGCGTTCACACAAGAAGAGTCCCTTCGCTCCCCTGCCCGGCACCTTCCCCGACCCCCGCGCGCTGTTCGTCGACCGCTGGGGCACCCTCCTGGAAGTGCCTTCCAGCGGCTTCGCACGTGACCCTGGAGAGGTCCGCTTCCTCCAAGGATCCCTCGATAGCCTGTTCCGCGCAAACCAAGCCGGCTGGAAGATCTACTTCCTGGGCAACGAGGACGCCGTAGCCTACGGCAAGCTGGAAACTTCTGCCTGGCAGGAGATCGAGGCGGAAATGAATCACCGGCTCACGGGAGCTGGAATCGACGTGAGCCGCAACTACGTCTGCCTGGACCGGCCGGACGGGGTGGGAGAACACCAGGGCGAATCGGTCTACCTGCTCCCGAACACGGGCGTCTTCTACCACGCGGCCCACATGGACGGCATCGACCTCTCCCGCAGCTGGGTCATCGGGGACAGCACCCTCGAACTCGTCGCCGGCTGGAGAGCGGGCCTTCGCCTGGCGAGCGTCAGGACCGGGGAGGCCTTGGCCGACGGAGTCTTCTCGGTCGACCCCGAGCTGACCCACGACGACCTGGCCGAGGTCATCGAGGCGCTGCTCTCCCTGGAGGGGGCTGCGCTGCCGGGACGCTAGGCGACTCGCGCTTGGCGCTCCGTCCCCCCGCGACCTACAATGGGGCCGTGGGGGGAGCGCCATGAAGTCGGTCGGTGAGCTCTTGGTGGGACGCAAACCCGTCTCCATGACGAGGTCGGCCACGGCGCTCGAGGCGGCGCGGCTCATGGAGAAGGAGCACGTCGGCTCCCTCCTCGTGCTGAGCCCTGAGGGCAACCTCGAAGGCTGCTTCACCGAACGGGACCTCATGACCCGCGTGGTCGGTGCCGGAAAGGACCCGGCTGCGACTCCCCTCGCGGACGTGATGACCCGGGAGCTGTTCACCGCAGCGCCCGAGGAGCGCGTGAACCAGGTCGCCCGGGAAATGCAAGCGCGTCACATTCGACACCTCCCGGTGCTGGAGGACGGCAAGGTCCTCGGGATGCTCAGCCTGAGGGATCTCCTGCGCGAGCACCTCGAGGCCAAGCGCCACGAGGTGCAGGCCCTGACGGCTTACATCCAGGGGGAAGGCGAGGCGCCTCAACCCCCGGACGGAGGATCGTAGGGACCCGTCGTCGTCGGGAAGGCACGTCGGCTCGGCCGGGCCGCGGGCTGGGCCGGCTCGGGAGCGGGGCGCGGACTCCTGGGGCTTCGAGAGCGGACGTCCACGCGGCGGCCGATGAGGTCGTCCAGGGTCACCGTCCGGCTCAGGGACAGATCGGCCGACTCGATGTGGACGCGCTGCAGGCCGGTGGGCTCACCGGCCTGGGGACGGCGAACGACGGTCGGAACCGATCCCCTCAGGCGCACCGAGCTCCCTCCCTCGAGGGCAAAGCCCTCCTGGCTGACTCCCTTCCTCGGGATCAGGGAACGGACCGTGATCGGCTCTCCGCCGTGGTGATCGAGTTCGATGTCTCCGCTGGAGCGCTCCCGGACGAAGAAGGCGCCTCTGGAAGCCTCCAGGGACCAGGCCCCCGGAAGGTCCAGGTCGAGGCCGCCCTGCCGTAGCTCCACCTGGGCGCCCCCTGCAAGCTCATGGAAGGCGAGGTTCACGCCGGACCATCCGGGCAGGTGGGAGCCCCACTCGACGATCGCGGGGCCCTCGAAGACGACCCCCCCGATGCCGGCCCAGGACAGGCGAACCTGGCTGGCCGCGGCGACCTCCAGGTAGCCCCAGTCGTGCACGAGCTGCGGCCGGTTCGCCTGGAGGGCCAGAGGCCGACCCGAGCCCGGCACCAGCTCCGCACGCCCGCCCATGAGCACGACCTGGGCGGGCGTCGAAGCCGGAGCGGCTTCCTGGAAGGGTTGAGCGCCGGCCAGGAAGGCCAGCAAGCAGGCCTGGGTCCACATGCAAGTTCCTATCGACCCGGGCGCGAAGCCATCTGGAAGCCGTCCCCCAGAACCCTGGCCGCCCCGCGGGGAAAGCGCTGGCGGCCCGCCCGACCCGGGCCCGTAGCCGGATTCGGGCCGGCGCTCCCCTAGGCGGTCTGGGCGAAACGCTTTCGCAGGAAGCTCGCCCGCAGCCGATCGCGCTGGGTCGGCTCGGCCAGCTCCACCGCGTCCCCCGTGAGGGCCTGGACGTGGCCCTTCTGGATCTGGATCGCGATCTGGTTGAGGTCCTCGACGCGCACGCGCTCGACCAGGTCCAGGGACGCACCGAGCCGGACGTTCGAGAGGTGCATCAGAGCCACTTCGGTCGGCATGGAGCGCGCCGTGCGCAGCATGCCATAGGAGCGCCGCACGCGATCCTCGACCGCCGAACTCTGCTCGTCGAGCAGCACGCCGCGCACCTGCCGCTCGAACTTGACGATGCTCGGCACGAGGGCTTCGAGATCGGAGACCAGCTGCTCCTCGCTGCGCCCCAAGGTGACCTGGTTCGAGATCTGGTAGTAGTCCCCGGCCGCTCGGCTGCCTTCCCCGTACATTCCGCGCACGGCCAGACCGGTTCTCTGGGCGGCCGTGAAGACCTTCTCCAGCTCCGAGCGCACCATCCCCAGGGCCGGCAGGTGCAGCATGACCGAGGCCCGCAGGCCCGTGCCCACGTTCGTGGGACAACCGGTCATGTAGCCCAGGCGACGCGAATGGGCGAAGCCCACCTGCTGCTCGAGGAAGCGATCCAGCTCGCGCACGCGCAGCCAGGCCTCCCGCAGGGCAAACCCCGCCGACATTCCCTGGAGGCGCAGGTGATCCTCCTCGTTCACCATGACCGAGGCCGTCTCCATCGCCCCGAAGGCCACGGCACGCCCCGGCCTGGCTTGGAGGGAATCCGAGGGCGCCAGGTCGCGACTGATCAGGTGACGCTCCAGGAGCAGGAGCCGCACGATGGGCTCGATGTGGGCCATCTGGACCCAGATGGTCTCCCCGTCGATCCGTGCATCGGCCAGGAGAGGGGCCAGGCGCTCGCACAGCTCTCCGGCTGCCTCGTCCTCGAGCCGGGGCATGAAGGGAAAGCCCTCCACGTTGCGGGCCAACCGGGTGCGACAGGAAACGACCACATCCGAATCCGGCCCCTCGGAGCGCAGCCAATGGCCGACTCGGGAGGCGAAGCGGTTGGGGTCGATGAGCGGGTGAACCAAGGGACGATTCTCTCGGAGCCAGGTCCTGATCTTAGTCGGCCGGGAGGCCGGTTCCACGGGCGAATCGGAGGGGGGATCGCGGCTTTCGTCCCCAGCCCCGTTGCAGCACCTCCCCTGGCCTGCCATCCTTCGCCGGCGTCGGACAGCACCATGCCCGCACTCGATCCCCAGACCGTAGTCCTCGCCACGCTGGCGATGAGCCTGGTGCTGTTCGTCACCGACGCTCTGCGCTACGACGCGGTCGCCGTCCTGGTGGTGCTCGTTCTGGGGGCCACGGGGGCCCTGAGTCCGACCGAAGCCTTCGCCGGGTTCGCCAGTCCGGCCGTGGTCCTGGTCGGCTCGATGTACGTCTTCGCGGCCTCGGTCTCACGGGCCGGCATCACCGACGTCTTGTGCCGCAAGCTCTTCATCGGTGGCAACAACCTGAGCGAGGCGCGTCTGGCCTTCCGTGTCGTGCTGGTCTCCGGCCTGCTGTCCTCGGTGCTCTCGAACGCCGCGGTCGTGGCGACGCTCATTCCCGTGCTGGGCATGATCACGCGCCGTACGGGCATCCCCGCGTCGCGCCTCCTGATGCCCCTCAGCTTCGGCAGCCTCATGGGCGGCATGCTGACCTTGATCGGCACCTCGAAGAACATCGCCGTGAACGGGGTCATCGAACGTGCGGGCTTCGAGCCCTTCGGCCTCTTGGACTTCACGCTCTACGGCAGCGTCCTCCTGGGTCTGGGGTGCCTCTACTTCCTGGGCCCTGGACGCATGCTCCTGCCGCGCTCGCGGGTGGACGAGTCCCTGAGCGATCACTACCAGGTCCCCAAGTTCGTCACCGAGGTGCTCGTCGGCCCCTCGAGCGAGCTGTCCGACCACGCCTTGGCGGACTCCGACATCTTCGACCGCTACGGCATCGCCGTGCTCGGACTCGTCCGTCCGGACGGAGAGTCGACCATCCTGGCACCGGGTCCCTACAACCGGGTGCGCGAAGGGGACGTGCTGATCCTCCAGGGGGACCCCGACTCGATCCTGCGCATGCGGCGCGAGCTGGGGCTCAAGGAGCACTCCTCGGTCAAGGTCGGGGAGGCACGCCTGGTCTCCTCCGACGTGCAGCTGGTCGAGGCCGTGGTGCCCTCCAACTCCAGCCTGGTCGGACGCACCCTGGCGGAAGCCGAGTTCCGCGAGACCACCGGGCTCAACGTGCTCGCCATCTCCAAGCACGGGGACGTTCGCCCGATGCAGATCGCCCGGACGCGAATGGACGTGGGCGACACCCTCTTGATCCAGGGCCATACCCGCGACATCTATCGCCAGCACCTGAACCGCGTGTTGATCATGCTGGGCGAGCACAAGCTGCCGGGACTGGGTCGTCGCGCCTACCTCACCCTGGGGCTCCTCGTCGCCATGCTGGCCTTGGCCGCCCTGCCCGGCATTCACCTTTCGATCGCCGCCCTGGGCGGAGCGCTCGGGCTGGTCCTGCTGCGCTGTGTTCGTCCGGACGAGGTTCGACGCTCCGTGGACTGGTCGGTGCTCATCCTGATTGGCGGGATGCTCGCCCTGGGTACGGCCTTCAGCAAGCACGGCCTGAGTGAAAGGGTGGCCGACTGGATGCTGCAGATGGGCGGCATGGTCGACCACCCTGTCTTCGTGCTCGCCATGCTGATGGGCACGACCCTGCTCCTGACCCAGGTCATCAACCACGTGGCCGCGGCGGTCATCATGACCCCCGTCGCCCTGGCCCTGGCCCAGCAGCTGGGCATGAGCGACCGCGCCTTCCTCATGGCCGTCTTGACCGGAGCGGAGTTCGCCTTCATGTCCCCGGTGGCCCACCAGGCCAACGCCATGGTCATGGGCCCCGGAGACTACCGCTACCGTGACTTCCTGCGGGCAGGAACGCCGCTCACCTTGATCCTCAGCGTGACCGCCGTGCTGATCCTGCCGCTGTTCTGGCCCCTGTCCTGAGGGGCACGGCCCCCTCAGACGATCCGCTTTCCGAAAGCCGAAAGGCAGAGGTCCACGGTCAGCTCGGCGGTGCGGTTCTGGTTGTCGACGATCGGGTTGATCTCCGTCATCTCCAGGCCCAGCAGCTTGCGGGACTCGGCGACCTGTTCCATCAAGAGGTGCGCCTCCCGCTGGGTGGCCCCACCACTGACGGGGGTTCCCACTCCCGGGGCTGCGACCGGATCGCATCCGTCCAGATCGAAGCTGAGGTGGAAGCCGGCGGTCCCCTTGCAGGCGATCTCGATCGCTTCCGCCATCACGGTGTGCATGCCGTGGATGTCGATCTCGCGCATCGAGTAGGCCTTGATGCCCGAGTCCCGGACGAGCTCCCGCTCACCGTCGTCCAGTTCGCGGATCCCGATCAGAACCGTGTTCTGTGCGTCCACCATGGGGAGCCGCTCCCCGAGGCCGGTCAGCTCGTCGGGACCGTAGCCGAGACAGGATGCGAGCGGCATGCCGTGGACGTTGCCCGAGGGCGTCGACTCCGGCGTGTTCATGTCGGCGTGGGCGTCGAACCAGATGAGGCCGATCTTCTCGCCCCGACGGTGGTACCAGGAACTCAGCCCCGCCACCGTCCCGCAGGCGATGGAATGGTCGCCGCCCACGACCAGCGGAAGCGCACCTGCCTCGAGGGCCAGCAGCACCTCGTCTCGCAGGTCGGCGCAGCAGGCGCTGATCTCGCGCAGGAAGCGTGCACGGGGGTTCTTGGGATCCCGGGTCTCGGGGCGAGCCACGGCCACGTTTCCGCGGTCCACGAAGCGCCGTCCCATCTCGGCCAGGCGGTCGCGCAAGCCGGCGATCCGGATCGCACTCGGCCCCATGTCCACGCCGCGCAGGCTGCCTCCCAGGTCCATCGGAACGCCGAGGAGGTGGATCTCCCTCTGGTCTTTCATCTTCGCCGCTTGCACGCTCGTCCTCTCGGGTTGTCCCCAGGCCCGCCCGTCGGACCCGGCAAAGAGGAAGCCTACTGGGTCCGCACCGAAAGCGCTCCCAGGAACGCCCCCTGCATGGCGGGGTCCTCGGGCCCCCGGCGGCGCGAGAGAGCCTCGACCGCGGGAAAGCCGCCCCACTCTCCGATCGCGAAGCCCACCCGACGCAGGTCCCGGGCCGTGGCGGTGGCGGGGGGTGAGTCGAGTTCGGCGATCAAGGTCTGCAGCCCTCCGGTGCGCACCAGGAGTCCGCCGGCCAGGACGCTCTGATGGAAGGGAGACTCCCACAGGGTCGCCTGGAGCAGGCGAATTCCCCAGGGATCTCGATAGCGGATGAGCATCAGGGCCAGCTCCACGTTGAGCTCGACGTCCTTCTCGACGGGAAAGAGCTCCTGCATGGCCTCGAACTCGGCCCGGTCGGCGCGGGGCCCCAGGGCACGGACGACCTGGCGTTGGTAGAAGGAACGCACGTCCTTCGAGAGCCAGGCCGAGAGCTCGTGGCGAGTCCGCAAGCGCCCCGCGAGGGCCAGGGCCAGCTCGATCTGAAAGCGCACCTCGGGCAGCGTCTCCCCCCGGGAGAGCGCCTCCACCAGGAAGGGCTGAAAGCGGCGGTCCTCGGCGGCGGCGGTGAGAGCCGTCAGCACGGCGTCCCGTTCGACACCGGGCTCCCCTTGGATCAGCTCCCGAACTCGCAAGAGAGAGGGCTCGTGCCCCAGGCGAGCCGCAGCGACCAGAGCCGCGAACTCGAGCTCGTTCGACGAGGCATCGCTGACGAAGCCGAGCACATCGTCGAGGCGCTCCGGTTCCCCCCCTTCCCCCATCGCGGTGACGATCTCGATGGCTCCGTCCTGCCCCGCCTGTTCCAGGGCATCCGCCAGCCACTCCTTGCTCGGCAACTGCCCGGCCCGGAGGAGCATGACGCCCGCGCGGTGACGCTGGGCCAATTCCTTCAGACCCAGCCACAGGAGATCGACGGCCTCCTCCTCCCGGTGACGGTCCTCGATCTCGCTGAAGAGCACCTCCCACTCCTCGCCACGGGGCTGCCAGGTTCCTTCCTCGATCATCCTGGCGAGGGTGACCGGCATGGCGAGGACCGCGGCCCTCAATCGGCTGGGACTCTCGCCTTCCAGAACGACCTGGTAGAGATGATCCCGTACCGGGGGGGAGTCCGGCTCGATTGAAGCGATCAGCACCGTCCGGTTGCGAAAGTCCGCGTCGTTCAGCAGAGCCTCGAAGGCCACTTCCCTCCAGCGCCGATTCGACACGAAGCCGTACTCGCGAGCCGCCTCCCAGCGAAGGTCCAGCAGGAGGTCGAAGGCCGGGGAAGGACTGGGGGGCCGACCGCTGCGAGCGTACTCGGCACAGAAACGTGCGGCGTCCACGAAGCTGCTCTCGGGGTCGTAGGCCTTCTGCAACACGAAGGCACTGGCCCGCGGGGAGCCGGTGCGCACCAGGGCCACGGCGATGTGGATGTCGAGCCCCGGGTTCTCCTGGGCGGCGAGCCGCATCAGGGGAGCCACGCCGTGGAACCCGGCCTCTCCGAGGCCCAGCACCGCCGCCCGGCGCACCTCGAGGTCTTGCTCGGCATCGCGGGCATGTCCTTCCAGCCGCTCGATCTCCTCCCTCGCCTGGGCACACCCCAGGGTCAAGAGGGCGACGGCAAAGCGCCGAGTGGAGAGGGCCTCGTTCTCGAGTGCACGCAGAGCTCGGGTCCTCGAGTCGCCGCCGAACGACAGCCGGCGATCCCGGTCCAGGCGCTCGGCCAGGGCCTGGGGCTGGGCTTCGCCGGCCGCCTGCGTCGCCGCCGGGGCTGCGGTCGGGACCAGGGTCAGGAGCACGAGCGTCCAACGGCCGAGGAGTCCCATGCAGAGCCCCTTCCGGTCCGTGGGCCGCGACACCTGTCTCCTAGCGCAAATAAAGGACGACCTCGAGCTCGCCGCCGGTCAGCGGCCTCAGCTTGACCTTGCCGCGCAGCTCTTCTCCGTTGGAGGCGACCAGCTCACCGCTCTCCCCCACGGAGAGACCGCGCAGCTCGAAGCGCCCCTTGTCGTCGGAGTAGGCCTGGGTTCCCGAGGGACCTTCGATCAGCACGCCCGAAAGAGGGTTGCCCGAGGAAGCCTCGATCGTCGTACCCGTCACGATCGCGGGTCCGCGATCGGAGGACACCTGGGTCAAGAGCGCCGCGGGCTCGGGATCGCGCCCCGCCTTCTGGCTCGTACCGCAGGCCAGGGCACTCCCCAGCAGCAGGACGCCGGCGAGAAGACAGGTCAGGTTGGGTGCTTTCATACCGGATCTCCCAAGAGGCCGATCAGCTCCGCCCGACGCTGGTCCCGCAGCTCTGCGGAGGAAGCCTCCAGGTTCAAGCGCAGCAAAGGCTCGGTGTTCGAAGCGCGCACGTTGAACCACCACCAGGTGGGGTCGCCCAGGTCCCCGAACTCGACGGTGATTCCGTCCAGGTCGTCCTGACGACCTGCGGAGTAGGTCTCACGCAGGTTCGCGATGGCGGCGTCCTTGTCCGGGACGCGAAAATTGATCTCCCCCGTGGCGTGGTAGCGCCGGAGCCCGCTCACGAGCTGACTCAAGGTCTTGCCGCGGTTCTCCTCGGCGGAGAGCAGGGAGAGGGCCGACATCATCGCGATCACGCCCGAGTCGGTGTTGTAGTTCTCCGCGAAGTAGAAGTGGCCCGAGAGCTCCCCTCCGAAGATGGCTCCCGACTCGCGCATGGTGGCCTTGATGAAGGAATGGCCCACGCGCTCCCGAATGGGCTCGCTGCCGGCGCGCCGAATCTCCTCCTTGACGACCCACGAGGAGCGCAGGTCGTAGATGACGGGAGCTCCCGGCTTCCTCTTCAAGAAGCTGGGCAGCAGCAAGGCCGTCATCAGATCGGCCGACACGGTGGTTCCGGTCTCGTCCACGAAGCAACAGCGGTCGGCGTCGCCGTCGAAGGCCACGCCGATCTCCGCCCCCTGCTCCCGGACCAACCGCTTGACGTCCTCGAGGTTCTCCTCTTTGAGCGGATTGGCCTCGTGGTTGGGGAAGGTTCCGTCGGGCTCGAGGAACAGGGTCGAGGCCTGGATCCGGGGGGAGCGCTCGAGGATGGCCCCCAGGGTGTGTCCGGCCATGCCGTTGCCCACGTCGATGGCCACCTTCACGTCGCGCCCCAGGTTCGCGAAGCGGGTGACGTGGTCGGCGTACTCCTGCAGCAGGTCGATCCGCTCTTCCTTGCCCGCCCTGGGCGCCGTGAGACCGGGGTAGGGTCCCGCGCACATCTTCTCGATCTCTGCGATGCCGGTGTCCTTCGAGATCGGGCGAGCCCCCTCGGCGCACAGCTTCATGCCGTTGTACTCGCCCGGGTTGTGGCTGGCGGTCACGCACAGGCCCCCATCGCAATCCTGGGAGGCGATGGCGAAGTAGGTCATCGGGGTCGAGGCCAGGCCCAGCCGCACGACGTCGGCCCCCGCGTCGCGCATACCTTGCGAGACCGCGTCGGTGATCCCCGGGGAGTGGGTGCGCATGTCCTGACCGACGACGAGTCGCTTGGCCCCCAGGAAGGTGGCGAAGGCGTGTCCGATCTTGCGGGCGAGCTCCTCGTCCAGCTCGCTCGGAACGAGCCCTCGGATGTCGTAGGCCTTGAAGATTCCCATCGGCGACGGTACGTGAATGCGGTTCGTGGAAGGGGCCAGGGGGGCGAAGAGAATAACCCCATCGGCGAGAGGTTAACGAGCAAAATGCGAGTTCCCAAAGCGGCCGGTGCGTAGCCGCCCGCAGCGCCTCAGGAAGCCTGCGACAGGAGCGCTTCGAAGGCCGAAACGACGCGCTCCACGTCGGCCGGAGTCACGTCTCGATGGGTGACGAAGCGCAAGACGTCGGGGCTGAGCGCCAAGACGCGAACGCCCTGGGACTCGAGCTCTCGGGAGAGACCGGGAGCATCCTGGTTCGGGAGGTCGACGCGGACCATCACGATGTTGGTCTCCACTTCTTCCGGGGGAGAGGAGAGTCCCGGCAGCCGATCGAGGGAGCGGGCCAGGCTCTGGGCAAGGGCGTGGTCTTCCACGAGGCGTGGCCAGCTCTCGAGGGCCAGCTTGGCCGCGGCCGCGATCAGCCCCACCTGTCGCATCCACCCGCCCAGGCGCTTGCGCAGAACCCGCGCGCGCCCGAGGAAGGCCTCGCTTCCGGCCACGATCGAACCGATGGGCGCTCCGAGGCCCTTCGAGAGGCACAGGGAGACCGAGTCCACGTGGGAGGTCCAGCGCTGGGCTGGAATGCCCGATGCGGCCACGGCGTTGGCCAGGCGGGCACCGTCCATGTGCATCGGGACCCCATGCGGAGCGCACACCTTGCGCAGCTCGATCAGGTTGTCCTCGGGAACCACCCTCCCCCCGGCCCCCATGTGGGTCTGTTCGACGCACACCAGGGCCGTCTCGGGGCAGTGGATGTAGGGCGCACGGATCGTGCGCGCGACCGCTTCGGGATCGAGCCGCCCTCCATCGGTCGGCAAGGTCGCGGCCTGAGCGCCGTGCAGGGCGGCCAGGGCACCGGCCTCGTACAGCACGACGTGGGCGTTGTCGCCGACGATCACCTCCTGACCGGGGCGCACCCAGCTCCCGATGGCGATCTGGTTGGCCATGGTGCCCGAAGGCACGAAGAGGGCTCCGTCCTTGCCCAACCACTCGGCCGCGAACTCCTCGAGCTCGCGACAGGTGGGATCCCCGTCGAGCACGTCGTCGCCCACCTCGGCCGCCGCCATGGCGGCTCTCATCTCGGGCGTGGGCCGGGTGACGGTGTCGCTGCGAAAGTCGGCCGACATCAGACCGGCTGCAGACTGGCCCGCACCCTGCCCAGGGCTTCGCGGATCGAGTCCAGGCTGCTCGCGTAGCTGAAGCGCAGGTACCCTTCCCCCAGGTGTCCGAAGGCGGTGCCGGCCACGGTGGCCACGCCGGCTTCTTGCAGCAGGTGATCCTGCAACGCCTTCGAGGTCATCCCGGTCCCCGTGATGTTGGGGAACGCGTAGAACGCCCCGCGCGGCATCACGCACGAGAAGCCGGGCAGGTCGTTCAGTTCCTTCACGATCGCCACGCGCCGCTGGTCGAAGGCCTCGACCATGCGATCCACGTCGTCCTGCGGGCCGCGCAGGGCCTCGATGCCCGCCATCTGAACGGGGGCGCTCGCGCAGGAGTTCGTGTTGATCTGCATGCGCTCGGCGTCCTTCACCCAGGCCGAGGGCCACAGTCCCCAGCCCAGCCGCCAACCGGTCATCGAGAAGGTCTTGCTCCACCCGTCCAGGACGATCAGGCGGTCGCGGATCGACTCATATTTCAGGAGCGAGTGGTGCTCGGCACGGCCGTAGGTCAGGCGCGAGTAGATCTCGTCGGCCAGGATGGCCACCTGGGGATGGGCCTCGAGTCCCTTCACGAGTCGATCCAGGGCCTCCTTCGAGACGACGCCGCCGGTGGGGTTGGCCGGCGTGTTCACGATCAACAGACGGGTGCGCGGGTTGATCTTCGACAGCACGTCCTCGGGGTCGAACTCGAAGCCCTTGGACTCGCGCAGCTCGATGGGCACGGCCTTCGCCCCGGAGAACTCGATCATCGACTCGTAGATCGGGAACCCCGGGTTGGGGTAGAGGATCTCCGTGTCCGGTTCCCCGAACATCTGGATCGCAAAGGCCATGGTCGGCTTGCCCCCGGGGACCACGAGCACGTTCTCCGGATCGACATCGACCCCGCGCCACCTGCGGATGTCCTCGGCGACGGCCTGGCGCAGCTCGGGCAGGCCCCTGGCCGGCGTGTAGAAGTGGTGGCCGTCCCGGAGGGCCTTCACGCCCGCCTCGACGATGTTGTCGGGGGTCCTGAAATCGGGCGCCCCGATCCCGAGGTTGATGATGTCCTTGCCCTGGGCTTCGAGGGCCTTGGCCCGGGCCAGGACCTCGAAGGCGGACTCGGTCCCCAATCGGGACATGCGTCGAGCGAGTTGCAAGCGGACCTCCGATGCGTTCTCGAAAAGAAGGGGATACAGGACCCGGATGGGTCTTGCTAGCGTACGACGCCCCGAGCGCAGCGGTCAAGGCACGCTGCTTGCAGGAAGGCCCGAACCTGGGGTTCCCCATGCTAGAGATGGAATTTGGACGTTTCCGCAGATGGGCCGGCGCGGCCCTAGCGCTCCTCTCGGGGCTGGCTGCCTGCGGCAGCGAGCCCGATCTGGTGATCTACGTCGCCCACGACCAGATCCACTCCGAGCCCCTCATCCGGCGTTTCGAAAGCGAAACAGGGCTGCGCGTCCGAGCCGAGTTCGACGTGGAGGCCAACAAGACGGTCGGGCTGGTCAAACGCCTGCGAGAAGAGCGCTCCCGCCCCCGCTGCGACGTCTTCTGGAACAACGAAATCGCCCACACGGTCGCCCTGGCGGGCGAGGGCTTCCTGGCGGCCTACGACTCCCCCAGCGCGGCCGGAATCCCCGCGACCTTCCGGGACCCCGAGAACCGCTGGACCGGCTTCGCCGCACGAGCGCGGATCTTCATCGTCAACACCGACCTGGCGGACCCCGCGAGTCTGGATTCCATGGACGATCTGTTCGACGAGACCTGGAGCGGCCAGGTGGGCATGGCCCGCCCCTTGACCGGGACCACGCTCACCCACATGGCGAGCCTGTTCAGCGTGCTCGGGGAGGAGGACGCCATGGCCTACCTCGAACGGATCAAGAGCAGCAACGACGAGGGGGCCCTGAACCTGGCCCCCGGCAACGGCCACGTCATGCGGCTCGTGCGCGATGGGCAGCTGGCCTGGGGCTGGACCGACACGGACGACTTCAACGTGGCCCGGGAAGCGGGGGCTCCCGTGGCCGCCGTGTACCCCGACCAGGAAGGCATCGGAACGCTCTTGATCCCGAACACGGTCGCCATCCTGGCCGAGGCCCCCCACCCGGAAGCCGCGCGCAGGTTCGTCGACTGGCTGCTCTCCCCGGACGTGGAGAGCGAGCTGGCCCATTCCCGGGCGGCCCAGATCCCCGTGCGGGCCGACGTGGAACGGCCGGCCCATGTGATCGGCGGAGAGGCGCTCAAGTTCATGCAGGTCGACTTCGCCGCCGTCGGCGCCGAGCTCGTGCAACGCCAAGAACTCCTGCAGGGAATGTTCCTCGATTGAGCCGGACGCTCGTCATCGCCGCGCTGGCTCTCTTCGCGCTGTTCGCCCTCGCCCCTCTGGTGGCGATGCTGCTGCGCATCGGACCGGCGGACGTGCGCGACCTGTTCGAGATGCGCACCCTCTCCCTGCTCGGGCGCACCCTTTTCCTGGGGATCGCCGTCGCCTCCCTGGCCTTCGCCATCGGCGTCCCCTTCGGTTTCCTGGTCGCGCGCACGGACATGCCCGCTGCCCGTCTCCTGCGTCCCCTGGGCGCCACTCCGCTGCTCTTGCCTTCCCTCATGGTCGCCATGACCTGGGCCGTGATCGTGCCCGGGCTGCGTGGCGCCCCTGCGACGATCGCCTACCTGGGCCTCTCCACCTTCCCGCTGATCTCCATCTTCACCTCGCGCGCCTTCGAGCGCATCGACGGCAGACTCGAGGAGGCCGCCCTCACGGTCGGCGGTCTGCGGGCGGTGCTGAGAATGGAGTTGCCCCTGGTACTGCCGGCCGCCCTGGTGGGAGCTGCCTTCGCCTTCGCTTTCGCGGTCAACGACTTCGGCGTGCCCGACTACGTGTCCTCGATCGGGCCGAAGTTCAACGTGTACGCCGACGAGATCAAGCTCAACTGGGACCAGTTCCAGCGACCGGGAAAGGCCGTGGCGAGCGCCTTGCCCTTGATCGCGGTCACCCTTCTCGCCCTGGCCCCGGCCCTGGTCCTGCGGCGACGCGGCGCCCTGGCTTCCCTCGGATCGGACTTCGTGTCCCCGGCCCCCCTGCGACTGGGCCCGTGGCGCTGGCCGGCCTTCGCCTTCTGCCTGACCGTGGTTGCGGCCGGCTGTTTCGTCCCCCTCGGGCGATTGCTCTGGGAAGCGGCCGCCATGCCCCAGCACCTGGCCCAGGGCGCGGGCTGGGGGAGCGCCCTTCAGCAGGGAGCCGAGACCGTGCATTCGGAGTTCGGAGTCGCGCTGGAGCTGGCCCGCAGCGACCTCGGAAACAGCCTCTTGTTCGCGCTGACCACGGCGGCGATCTGCGTTCCGGTCGGTCTCGTGCTCGGCCATGGCATCGAGCGCGGTCCGCGTCGCCTCGGTCGCACCGTCGAGCTCCTGGCAATCCTTCCCATCGCCGCACCCGCCATCCTGTTCGGCATCGGAACCGTCGTGCTCTGGAACCACGATGCCACCGCCGAGCTCTACGACAGCGGCTGGATGGCCATTCTCCTCTTCGTTGGACGCTACCTGTCCTTCGCCATTCTGATCTCGGCCGGCGCGGTAGCTGCCCTGGGCCAGGAAATGGAGGAAGCCGCCTCGCTGGCGGGCGCCTCCCCCTCACGTCGCCTGGTCAGCATCGTGGCCCCCTGCCTCAAGGGCTCCCTCGTCGCCAGCTTCGTGCTCGTGTTCGTCTTTGCCATGCGGGACCTGGACGCGGCCATCCTCGTCCCCGCCGCCAACAAGACCGCCATGCTGCGGGTCTTCAACGGAGTGCACTTCGGTCGCGACTCCTACGTCGCCTCCCTGTGCCTCCTGTTGGTCTTCGCCATCCTTCTTCCCGGCCTGCTCTGGTCGCTGTTCGCACGGCGACGCCTCGAGGTGTTGCCATGAAAGCTGCCCTGCTGCGCATCCACGACCTCTCGGTAGCCGTCGGGACCCGGCGCCTGATCGGCCCCATCGAGATGGAGATGCAGGAGGGCGAGCGCGTACTCCTGGTGGGACGCTCCGGCTCGGGCAAGACCACCCTGCTGCGAGCCCTGGCGGGACTCGTTGCCCCCAGCGCCGGGACGATCGAGCTCTTCGGCCAGGTGGCGAGCTCCCCGGGTCGGATCGACCTCGCTCCCGAGAAACGCGGCACGGCCCTGCTGTTCCAGGGCGCCGCCCTGTGGCCCCACATGAGCTGCGGAAAGACGTTGCGCTTCGTCCTGGCCCGCCGTGGCGTCCAGGGGGCCGCGGCCCGGACCGAGGTCGCCCGCCTGCTCGGGGATGTCGAGCTCTCCGGTTTCGAAGAGCGCATGCCCGCCACCCTCTCGGGCGGCGAGCGCCAGCGCCTGGCCCTGGCCCGCGCCATGGCGGCGGCCCCGAAGCTGCTGCTCCTGGACGAGCCCCTGGGGCCCCTGGACGAGGAGCTGCGCCGGGGCCTGCTCGAGCGACTGGACACACTTCAGCGTGAATACGGTTGGACGACCCTGCACGTCACCCATAATCCCCGGGAAGCGGAGCGGTTTGCCGACCGCACCGTTCGCATGTCCGAAGGTAGGATCGACCCGGCGATCCTCTCCCACGAATGAAAGGCGCACCGGCAATCTTCGGAGTCCTGCTCCTCGGCCTTGCAGGCTGGTTCCTGGTCTCGGTCTTCCGCCCCCAGGGCCAAGACCCCGCTACCAACCGCACCTTCGTCAGCTCCCAGCAGTGCGCCGAATGCCACCCTGAGGCCTTCGAGGAATGGAACGGCTCCCAGCACTCCATCTCCTGGACGAACCCGCGCGTGCGCGCCCTGTCGAACGACTTCGCCAACCAGGACTGCATCGACTGCCACGCCCCGCGGCCGGTCTTCGTGACCGGCATCGGCGAGCGAGTGCTGCCCCGGGTCTCCCGCCGGACCGAAGGCGTCGACTGCCTCTCGTGTCACCAGATGCCCGACGGCAGCATGGCGGGCACGATCCACGACCCCAGAGCTGCCTGCCGCCCCACCCAGGCGCTCGACCTCACGCGCCCCGAGTTCTGCGCAGGTTGCCACAACCAGCACAAGACCGTGGACCAGTGGCGCGCCTCCGAATGGCCCGCCCGCGGCCAGGACTGCCTGGCCTGCCACATGCCCTACCGCAACGGGGATCCCAACCAGGGGCGCGATCACAGCTTCGTGGGAGGCACGTCTCTGGCGTTCCTCCAGAGGGCCGTCGAGCTGCGGGGCGGCCGCGAGCAAGACGGCTGGGTGGTCGAGGTCGAGAACGTGGGCGCCGGCCACGCCTACCCCACCGACGAACGCTCACGGGCGTCGGACCTGTTCTGGAGGGCCAAAGGCAGCGAGGGGCCGTGGCAGTTCTTCTACCGGATCCGGGACCCCTACCGCACGGAGACCGACATCCCGCGCACCCTGGTCGACGCCCACGAAACCCGGCGCATCCCGCTGGACACGGGCGAGGAAGAGGGCCCCATCGAGGTCGCCCTGTTCTACATGCGCTCGCCTTTCTACGAGGACCCCGAGGCCCCCGACCCCGATCGCGAAGCGACCCTCGTCCGCAGCATCGTCCTCGAGCCGTGAGAAGCCCCTTCGCCCTGGGCGGGATCCTCGTACTGTGCGCCTGCTCGCCCACGCCCGAGCCGCCGGCACCGCCTCCCGCTCCCGAGCACGGGCCCGTCGTCGCGACCGCGATCGAGCGCCTGGAGCGCGAGCTCGAAGCGAGCGCCCCGAACAAAGACGAGGGGAACCTCGACGCGGAGGAGGTCGCCGAACAGGTGCGCGGGCTGATTGAGATCCTCGCCAGCGGAGATCGCTCCATCGCGGAAGTGGCCCTGGAGGAGATCGCGCTCGTGGGACTCCCCGCGCTCCCCATCCTGCGCAGCTGCGCGGAATCCGACCAGGAGAGCGATGGGCGCCGCGCCGCCGCCCTGGAGCTCCTGGGCGCGCTGCCCCATCCCGACGCGGCCGACGTGCTCCTGCACACCATCGAAACCGATCCACTCCCCTGGGTGCGAACCCATGCCGCCTGGCGGCTGGGGCATCGTCCTCAGCCCTGGATCGTTCCGCGCCTGCTCTTGCGCCTCAAGTACGAGAAGAACTACGAGACCGTCGTCTGGATCGCCGACACCCTCGCCCGCTGCCACAACTACTCAGGGCTGGGCGTCCTGTTCACGATCCTGAACAGCGCGAGCGACCCGGCCGACCAGGAGCAGGCCCGCGCGCGCCTGCAGGCCATCCTGGCCGAGCTCGACTTCGAGGATGCGGGCGAGGCGTGGCAGGCCTGGCTCACGAACGACCCCGAGGAAAGGCTCCCCGAGCCCCTCGATTCTCCCCGGCTGCGCCTGGAGATCTGGCGCTGGGTCCAGCGCCTGGGGGAATTCCAGCTGCGGGGAGTGGACGACGGACGCTACCTGTTCGAGTCCATGGGCCCCCACGCGGCCCGGATCCTGGGTCAGGCATTGAGCGACGAAGACGTCTACGTGCGCGTGCACGCCGCCCAGAGCCTGCAGCGCATCGGGCCCCGGGCCGCGGTCGCGGGCCCGGATCTGGTCGCGGCCCTGGCCGATCCGGACCTGGCCGCGAACGCTGCCCTCGCCATCGGCAGCATCCAGTACGAAGCCGGAGAAGCGGCACTGCTCCACGGTTTGACCGGCGGAGATCCGGACCTGCGCCTGGCCTGCGCCCGGGGTCTGGGCTACTTCGGCGACAAGGCCTCGGCCCAGGCAACAGGCGGCTTACGGGCTCTGCTGGAAGAAGAGCTCAGCGACGAGCTGCGCCAGGCCGTCGAAGAGAGCCTGGTGCGCCTGGGCCAGGGGGACGACCTGGTCGAAGGGCTCTCCCGCTGGCTCACCTCGAACCAGGTCGAGTCGGCCTCCTCCCGGCGGGCCTTCGAGGTCTGGCTGCGCGGGCGTGCCGACGGAGGGTCCGAGGATGCCGCCCAGCTGCTCGAAGAGTGGCTCGCCCTGGAGCTGCCTCCGAATACGATCCTGACCCCCGAGGAGCGCGCCGTCCTGGAAGAGAAGCGCTCCGAGTTCATCCTGCGCGCCGCTCGCGCCTTGCCCTGAGGCCTTGCCCCATGCTGCTCGCCCTCGTCCTTCCCCTCACCGCACCCACCCACATAGAGCCTTCGGACTGGGGAGAGCCGCGCGGGATCGAGCGCGAGACGGCCCCTCTGCTCGAGGAGATCGTCGTGCTGGGCGCCAGCATGTCGGACGGCTTCGGGTTGAAGTATCGGCTGGCGGATTTCATCGCCTGCGCCCTCGATCGGGAGCTCCGATCGGTCACGTCCTTCGCCGACACGCGCTTCTTCATCGCCCGGGTCGAGGGCGGCGGCGAGGCCCGGCACGACGAGCACGAGACGGTGGCCTCGGCCTGGTGGACCATCGCGGAGATCCTCGAGCGCTTCGACG
>JAUIEE010000511.1 GCA_030428965.1 bacterium
GGGCAGCGGCAAGGCGGTGCTCTTCTTCGTCGCCCGCGGCGATGAAGAGACCGTGGCTTCCCTGGGCATGTTCTCCAACCAGCCCATGACCCTCGCCCCCGGTTCGCGAGTCGATGCCTACGACTCTTCCGAGGAGACCTATACCCCGCGGGATTCGGTCCCGGTCGCCGCGGAAGGCACGGGCCTGCAGGTTCAGGTGGGAGGTCTGGGCCTGAGCGTCGGAGGTTCAACGCAAACGAGCACGACGGCGGCGGAGCACGCTTCGCCCCAGTCCCCCAGCGGACGTGTCCTCACGGCCCGCCTGGGATCCAACGCCGGGGTGACCGTTAGCGGTACCGCCGCGAGCCCGACCACGGTCCAGGGCGACATCAAGGCCGGTCCCGGCTACGACGCCGACATCACCGGGGAAGTCACCGTCACGGGCGAGGTGGAGCCCTACCTCGCCGCCACGGAGCTGCCTCCCGTCGCGGTTCCTTCCTACGCAGCCGTGTCGAGCGTGGATCACACGCTGGCAACTCCCCTGGTGCTGACCCCGAACGAGGAGTACATGGTCAGCATGCGCGCCGGCCCCAACACTCAGGTCGTGCTGGAGGGGCCTGCCAGCCTCGTGGTGGACGACCTGATCCTCGAGGCCGGGGCCGAGCTGACGCTCGACACGAACAACGGACCGATCAACCTCTACATCAACGACTCCCTCCAGCTGGCGGCGACCTCCTCGCTGCTGACGCCGGCCTCCAGGAGCGATCAGGTCTTCGTGCAGTTCGCGGGAGACCAGAACGAGGTCTACCTGGCGGGCAGCTCCCAGTTCCACGGCGTGGTCTACGCCCCGGCGACCGAGGTCGTGCTCGGCTCCGACTTCGAAGTCTTCGGGGCCGTCATCGCGGACCAGCTGACCTTCGAGGGCACGGCCCAGCTCCACTACGACCTGCACCTGGCCGACCTCTCCCTGGGCCGAAGCCTGCCGTCCCTCGTCTCCTGGCGCATCCTCGAGATCGGGAACGAAGGCTTCGATCCGTTCAAGACGCTGAACGTCAACCCCGCGGTGCTGCCCGCCCCCGCCGCGGGACATCGGGACCAGACCCTCGACCTCACCTACGTCGACACGGTCGGGGTCACCCGCACGTACAGCGGGCCGGAGAGCGCCTTCGACTGGACCACCGTCCAGGACGTGATCCTCGGTTCGCGGGACGGCAACCTGATCCAACCGGGCGTGTCGATGGCTTCGGGACTCGGACAGGTGGTGAACGACATCGCCCAGGGGCTGGGCTTGCGCTAAGGCCAAGCCCGCACGCGGCGATGCGCATCGGGATCTGGCACTGGACGAACCACCCCTTCGATGGGGAGCGTCTGCGTGCCCAGGCCTACGGCGGCACCGAGACCGCGATCGTGCACACCGCCGAGGCCCTGGTCCGTCTGGGTTGCCGCGTCGACGTCCTGACCAACGCGGAGCGGGAGAAGAGCGTGGCGGGAGTGCGCTACCTCCCGGCCAAGCCCCTGCGCCGGGCCCTGCATGGGGAGTCCTACGACGCCTTCTTGATCGTGCGCCACCTGGCCGCCCTCGGCGTCCCGGTGCGCACGCGCTCTTTGGCCTACTGGTCCCACGACAACTGCGACCAGCCCTTCCTGCACGGCATGCTGCGGGCCCGGGGCTCGGGTGCCTGGGGCGACCTGGGGCAGCTGAGCGGTCACCTGGACGCCGTGCTGTGCGTCAGCCAGTGGCAGCGCGCTTCGATCTGCGAGACCTTCGACCTCGCCCCGGAGTGCGCCCACGTGATCGGGAACGGCCTGCAGCCGGGGCTCTACGAAGAGCTGCCGACCCAGCGCAAGCATCCGATCCTGGTGCACTCGCTGCCCCCCGAACGCGCCCTCATGGACCTGGCCAGCATCTTCGCCCGCGTGCGCGAGCGCGCGCCCAGGGCCCAGCTGCACGCCTTCTCGAGCCGCACCCTGTACGGGCTCACGGCCGAGGAGGACGAGCGCATGTTCGGTCCGATCTACGACCTCCTGCGGCGCTTCCCCGGCGCCAGGCTGCAGCCTCCCGTCGATCAGCGCACCCTGGCTGCCTCCTTGGCGCGCGCGCGGGTCTACGCCTACCCCGGGCGAACCCCCGAAACCTTCAGCATCTCCTTGCTCGAAGCCCAGGCGGCCGGGGCGGTGCCCATCGCGAGTCCGCTGGGGGCCATCCCCGAGCGGATCGAGGATGGAGTCGACGGCTTCCTGGTTCCCGGGGATCCGAGCACGGACGCCTACCAGGAAGAATTCAGCGAGAGAACGATCGAGCTCCTGGCCGGGGGCGAGCTGCAGCAGCGCATGTCGCGCCAGGCCCGGGAGCGCGCTCTGTCGTCGGAGTACAGCTACACGAGCGTGGCGGAGCGCTTGGTCGCGGCCCTGGACGCCACGGTCGAGCGCAACCCGGTGCGAGAGCGTTGCCTGCGGCCCGGTGAACCGGAGTTGTTCAACCCCGAGTTCCCCGGCGAACCGCTCGCCGTCCCGGTGCAAGCGGAGCTGCAACGGGCCTACGAACAGCTCTTGCACCTGGCCTAGTCTCCGCCGGTCCCGTAGCCGAGGGCGCGCAGCTCCCCCAGGCGCTCTTCGCCGGGGGCCGCTTCCTCCGGAACGAGGTGCGAGTCTTCGAGCTCTTGCAGGCGTCCGCGCAAGGCTCCCAGGGCGGCCGGTTCGACGCCCGCCTCTCCGAACCAGCGCGTTTCGCCCGTGGCGTGATCGACGAGCAGCTGGTGGCCGTCCGCGTTCCAGGAGTCCAGCTCGGAGTTCCAGCGCAGGGAGGCCAGTCGTCCGGGCACCTTCTCGAGGGCTCGCCCTTCCAGACAGGAAACCAGGGAACGCCCGTCCAAGTGCACGGACGGCGCAAGCCCGAGGAGCTCCAGCAGGGTGGGAACCACATCGATCAACCCCACCGCATCGGGGACAACGCGCGGCGCGATCCCGGGCCCGCGCACGATCAGCGGCACCCCCAGGGACTCCGGGGACAGGGTGCGCTCGTGACCGATCGCGCCGTACTCCCCGAGCTCCTCGCCGTGATCCGAGGTCAGGATGACGATCGTGTTCTCGAACAAGCCCTCGGCCTCCAGATCCTCGAGGAAGGCGCCGAGCAGCTCGTCCATCCAGCCCACGCCGCCGTCGTAGCGGTCGGAGACGTAG
>JAUIEE010000512.1 GCA_030428965.1 bacterium
CGCGCCCCTCGGCGATGCGCTCGGCCCCGTACGCGGTTCGCTCCAGTCCCGAACAGACGACCCCCTGCAGGGTCAGCGGAGCCAGGCGCTGGGCCGCAGCCCGCGCTTCCCGACGCCCTTCCTCGGAGAGAGGCACGTCCAAGCACCCGTAGATCCGGCCCCGCCAGGGAAGAGCCACCTGGCCGTGCCGGACGATGTGCAGACGGGTGGGCTCGGTGTTCATGGACAAAAACTAGAACGAACGGGGGCCCTTTCGTCACCCTCCAACGCCCGTCCGCTCCGACGCTGGGAAATCCGTTCGGAACCGAAACGCAAATTGCCCCTCGAGGATCGCTGCGCTAGGTTCCTGGCCTGATCGATCTGTCGTGGGGCCTGCCGATCCGCACGGTTGGCGGCCCTGCCTTCGCCCCAAGCCCCAACCCACGGACTCCCCAGGATGCTTCGCAGGCTCGGAAACGCTCTGGCCTCGTCGATCGGGAAGAAGATGGTCATGGCCTCCACCGGCCTGCTCCTGGTCGGCTTCCTTCTCGAGCACCTCTACGGCAACCTCAACCTGGTGCCTCCCTTCGGCAAGGAGGACGGCAGCAAGTTCCTCGAGTATCGCGACGGACTGCACAGCTTCGGCGTGTATCTCCAGATCGCCGAGGTCGGCCTGATTGCCCTCTTCGCTTGCCACACCTTCCTGGCCTTCCGTCTGGTGCTCGAAAACCGGGCGGCCAGAACCCAGAAGTACGTCGTACGCAACGACCGAGGCGCCAAGACCGTCGGCTCCGCATCGATGTTCTTCACGGGCGCTCTGATCCTCGGCTACCTGATCAAGCACGTGCTCGACTTCCGGCTCAACTCGGACTACCAGGACGCTCCCGCCCTCACCGTCGCGAAGACCCTGAGCCAGCCCTTCCACGGCGCGATCTACGTGGGATTGGCCATGGTCCTGGGGGTGCACCTCAGCCACGGCTTCCAGAGCGCGTTTCAATCCGTCGGCCTGCGACACCCCGCCTGGAGCCAGGCCATCAAGGTCGGTGGACGGGCGATCGCGGGACTGATCGCGGTGGGCTTCGCCTCCATCCCCCTCTACTTCCTCTTCCTCTGGAAGGAAGGAGGAACGCACTGATGGCCCTGCAATCCTCTCCCAAGCTGGACTCCAAGTGCCCGAGCGGACCGATCGCGGACCGCTGGGACAACCATCGCTTCGACCTCAAACTGGTCAACCCGGCCAACAAGCGCAAGTTCCACGTGCTCGTGGTCGGCACCGGACTGGCCGGAGGTTCGGCCGCCGCGTCCCTGTGCGAGCTGGGCTACGAGGTCAGCGCCTTCTGCATCCACGACACCCCCAGGCGCGCCCACTCGATCGCCGCCCAGGGGGGGATCAACGCCGCGAAGAACTACACCAACGACGGCGACAGCACCTACCGGCTGTTCTACGACACGGTGAAGGGGGGCGACTTCCGCGCGCGGGAGTCCAACGTCTATCGCCTGGCCCAGGTCTCGACCAACATCATCGACCAGTGCGTAGCCCAGGGCGTTCCCTTCGCCCGGGAGTACGGCGGCGTGCTTTCGAACCGTTCCTTCGGGGGAGCGCAGGTCAGCCGGACTTTCTACGCCCGCGGCCAGACCGGGCAGCAGCTGCTCCTGGGTGCCTACAGCGGCATGATGCGCCAGGTCGGCGCGGGCAAGCTCAAGATGTACCCGCGACGCGAGATGCTCGACGTCGTCGTGTCCGACGGCGTGGCCCGCGGCATCGTCTGCCGCAACCTGGTCACCGGTGAGTACGAGCGCTTCGCAGGCGATGCCGTCCTGCTCTGCACCGGGGGTTACGGCAACGTGTTCTACCTGTCCACGAACGCCAAGGCCTCGAACGTGACCGCCGCCTGGCGCGCGCACAAGCGCGGGGCCTTCTTCGCCAACCCGTGCTTCACCCAGATCCACCCCACCTGCATCCCCGTCTCCGGCGACTACCAGTCGAAGCTCACCCTGATGAGCGAGAGCCTGCGCAACGACGGTCGGGTCTGGGTTCCCAAGGCCAAGGGCGACAAGCGGCCCCCCAACCAGATCCCCGAGGACGAGCGCGACTACTACCTCGAGCGCCGCTACCCGAGCTTCGGCAACCTGGTGCCGCGGGACGTGGCTTCACGCGCCGCCAAGGAACGCTGCGACGCGGGCTTCGGCGCGGGCTCGACCGGCCTGTCGGTCTACCTGGACTTCCGAGACGCGATCGAGCGCGACGGCAAGCACGTGATCGAACAGAAGTACGGCAACCTGTTCCAGATGTACGACAAGATCACCGCCGAGGACCCCTACACGGTCCCCATGCGCATCTTCCCGGCCGTGCACTACACGATGGGCGGCCTCTGGGTGGACTACAACCTGGAGAGCACCGTGCCCGGGCTGTTCGTGCTGGGCGAGGCCAACTTCTCCGACCACGGCGCCAACCGGCTCGGGGCCAGCGCCCTGATGCAGGGCCTGGCGGACGGCTACTTCGTGGCTCCCTACACGATCGGCGGGCACTTCGCCGGACGTCCGCTCCCCAAGGTCTCGGCCGACGACGCCGCCTTCCAGGAAGCCGAGGCCAACGCCCGCGAACGGACGCAGAAGCTGCTCGCGCCGGCCTCCAGGGGAGCCAGCCGCACGGCGGACAGCTTCCACCGCGAGCTGGGCAAGATCATGTGGGACCACTGCGGCATGGCCCGCAACGATGCGGGGCTGCGCGCGGCCAAGGGCCGTATCGCGGAGCTGGGCGCCGAGTTCTGGGAGAACGTTCGGGTTTCCGGCAACGGAGAGAACTTCAACCAGGACCTCGAGCACGCCGGACGCGTGGCGGACTTCTTCGAGTTCGCCGAGGTGATGGTGGAGGACGCGCTGCATCGCACCGAGTCCTGCGGCGGCCACTTCCGCGAAGAGAGTCAGACGGAAGAGGGCGAAGCCAAGCGCGACGACGAGAACTTCTCGTACGCAGCCGCCTGGGAGTACCAGGGCCAAGATCAGGCTCCCGCGCTCCACAAGGAAGCGCTGGATTTCGAATACGTGAAGCCCAGCCAGAGGAGCTACAAATGAGCGGCTCGGGAGACGCCCAACCGATGAAGATCACCCTCAAGGTGTGGCGCCAGTCCGGCCCGGAGGACTCCGGCGGGATGGAGACCTATCACCTGAACGACG
>JAUIEE010000513.1 GCA_030428965.1 bacterium
GCCCTTGAAACCGCAGGTGAAGTCGTGCACGCCCGGTGCGAGCAGAAGACGGGTCAGGGTGGTGAAGATCTTGCCCAGCACCTCGCGCAGGAGGGACTGCCGGCGCGTGATCTTCGACCCGGGGGCGTGTCGGTTGCCGATCACCACGTCGTAGCCCGAATCGAGGGCGCCCAGGAGGGAGGGGATCTCCTCGAGGGGGGTCGAGAGGTCGGCGTCCATGAACAGGGCGCGGCGGCCGCGGGCCGCGAGCATGCCCTTGCGCACGGCGGCACCCTTGCCTCGGTTCTCGGGCAGGCGGTCGCTGCGCACCCGCGGGTCCTTGGCCGCGACCTCCTCCAGGATGGCGGCGGAGCGGTCCGTGGATCCGTCGTCGACACAGACGAGCTCGAAGTCGGGCTCGATCGTCTCGAGGTAGGTCCGGATCTGATCGAGGTTCGCCCCCAGGACCCTTTCCTCGTTGTAGACGGGCAGGACGATGCTCAGCTGCGGGGCGCTCATCGGGGGCACAGAGGATAGGGCAGGCTCGGAAGCTCTCCCAATTCTTCCCTATCGGAAGCCAGGAGGTCGGCACCGGAGGCTCCCGCCGGTATGGTCCCCATCGCATGGCCTCCCTCTCCCCGAGCAACGCCGCCCGGGAGACGATCCTCGCCTCCCTGCTCTCGGCTCTCCTGGCCGCCCTGGCCGTCGGGTCGTGCCTGTGGGACACGGGCCGGGTCCACTCGGCGCTGGACGCCGCCAGCGTTCAGCTCCCCTGGGCGGCCAACCTGCCCCCCGATGCTCCCGCCGGGGCCCAGAACCCCGAGCTCGCCGACCAGGCCACCCAGCGCTACCCCCTCTATCGCTGGGTTTCGCGCAGCTGGCGTTCGGGGGACGTGCCCCTCTGGAACCCCCTGATCTATGCCGGAGTCCCTGGGCTGGCCAATGCCCAGGCCGGTGTCGTCGATCCTCAGGTGCTGTTCCTCGTGGCGCTCGAGTCCGTGGGCGGCCTGACCTGGTTCCACTGGGGGCTGGGGGTCCTGGCGTGGTTCCACTACGCCGCGGCGCTCCTCGGGGCCTACCTGCTGGCCCGACGCCTGGGCCTCCAGCCGATTCCCTCCGGGGTCTGTGCCGTGACCTTCGGCTTCTCGGGCTACCTCACCCTGTGGCTCAACCATCCCCTCGGCCACGTGCCTCCCTTCCTGCCCTGGATGCTGTGGCTCCTCGATCGGATCCGCGACAGCCGGCGGCCCCCGCTTCCCGTGGCCGGCGCCGCCGTGGCCCTGGGCTGCGCCATTCTCGGTGGGCACGCCGAGACGGCCTTCTACGTCGGCCTGGCGGGCGGACTCTGGGCGCTCCTGCTCCTGCTGGAGGATCGCAGGCGGGGTGCCTTCGCCCTGGGGGCCCTGGCCCTCGGGACGCTGCTCGCGGCCATCGGCCTGATCCCGCTCTCGGAGTACTTGAACCTCTCGGCCGCGCGTGAAGTGCGTGCCCTGGAAGCCCAGGCGACGGTGGTCGATGTCGGGGCCCTGTGCGCCGTCGGTCTCGTGCTCCTCGCCGCGGCCCTGTTCGTGCGCCTCGGGCCGGGGGCCGTGTCTCGACCCACCGGACCGAGGTGGCTCTTGCTAGGCGGCGGCCTGGTGGCTGCGGTGCTGGCGGCCAGCCTCTTCCTGCGACAACGGGGCCTGGGCGGACACGCGGACCTGGCCCTGGTGCCCGACCGGCTGGGGACGCCCGGCGATGGGGAGGGGGGCTATCGGGGCGAGTTCAACTACATCGAAGTCGCCAGCGCCTGGGTCTCCTTGATGGCCCTGGGTTTGGCCTTGGCCGCGGCACTCAGCCCAACGCCTTCGGGCTCTCCCGGCCTGCGGGGACGACGCCTGTGGCTCGCCCTGGGAGCGATCGCCTTCCTGCTTTCGATCGAGCTGCCCGGCCTCCTGGATCTCTACCGCTTCGTTCCCTTGGTGGGGCTCGGTGCGACCGTGCGCCTGGCTTCGGTCGGGAGCCTGGCCCTGGGACTCCTGGCGGGGGAGGGGTTGCAGCGGGCACCGAGCGCCAGCCGCATCGCCGCAGCCACGATCCTCGCGCCCCTGGTGGCCCTTTCCCTCGGGGCGTGGTCCGCCCCGTCCCCGGCCTTCGACCAGGCCCGACCGCCGTTGCCGGAGAAGCTCTCCTTTTGCCTCGTGCCCGAGGAACGGCTCGAGGGCCAGGACTCGAACTTCGAGGGCTGGTTCGACCGGAGCCTGGGCTACACCGCGGCGCGCGTGCGGGTGGAGCCCGTTGGTCGGGACGAAGAGGGCTTCCGGATTCCCCTCGACTTCCACGATCAGCCCTCGAAACGCGCGCGTTCGCTGGCGTCGCGTCGGGTCCAAGAGGCTCCGCAGGGTGCGGTCTGGTTTCGAACGCCCTACTTCCTGACGAGCCTGTTGCCCAACGGGGACTGGCGCTTCACGGTGGACTTCTACCGCGGGCCGATCGACGGCGTGGCCGCGGCCGAGGCGGTGATCGGGACGAGTCGCGTCGCGCGCCGCATCGAGCGTCGCACTCCGACGCTGCTGCTCCTGGGGGCGAGCCTCCTGGTCCTGGCGTTCTCCCGGCGCGGGAGTGGACCGTTGGCCTGGGCCAGCCTGGCCCTGGCCCTCGGGCACGGACTGTGGTTCTCCCGGGGCATCAACCCTTCCCCGCGGGCCGAAGAGGTTTTTCCGCCCACGCGCACCGAGGCCATCCTGGCCGAGGAGCTCGGTCCCCATCGCTTCTTCGCCGATCCCCAGGTGCTGCCGCCCAACACGGGACTCGTGCGCGGATTGGCGGCCCTCGATGGCTACGACGCCATGGACGTGGCCGCCTACAACGCCTACCGCTTCAATCTGCTGCCCGCAGGGACGAACCCGATCCTCTCCTGGAACCCGCGCAGCATCGATCTGTCCCACCCGGTGTTCGCCCTGCTCGGGGTCGGCATGCTGGCCATGCGCGAACCCTTCGAGCATCCGGGTTGGAAGCTGGTGGCCGGTCCCGAACACGAGCGCTCGGCCGAGGCCTGGATCTCGGAGAGGTGGAAGAAGGCGACGAACTCGGTCAGGACCAGCTTCTCGCCGAGCAGCATCGCCGCCTGCAGGGCCTCGTCCCAGGGGATCCCCAGGATGAAGGCGAAGGGGGCGAAGAGGTAGCC
>JAUIEE010000035.1 GCA_030428965.1 bacterium
CGACCACGAACACCCCCTGGAAGCACTGGGCCGCGGTGATCCTGTTCGCCGCCCTCACGCTGGCCGTGCACGCCCCCCACTACGAGCCCTCCGAGCTGCACGTCCACGGCAACTTCGTCGATCAGGCCGGCTACATCACCACGGCACGCATCCTGCTGGAAGAGGGCGAAGTGCGCAGCGGAATTCTCTTCCCGCCCTACGCCGATCAGCCGAACTGGCGCCCCTACATGCCGGGACACTACGTGGTTCTGGCTCTGTCCTACGGACTGCTCGGGTTCGGTGCCTTCTCCTCGCTCCTTCCGAACCTCTTCGGCTACGTGCTGACCACGCTCCTGGTCTACACGATTGCACGCAAGCGCTACGGGGATCTGGCCGCGCTCCTGGCAGCCTTCCTCTTCGCCTGGTTCCCCCCCAACGTGCAGTACGCCTTCACGGCCATGGCGGAGGAGACCTTCACCGCCGCCGGCCTGCTGGCCTTTGCCCTCTTCCTCGCCCTGCCGTCACGTTGGCGCCCCCTGGGCGCGCCGTTCCTCCTGGCCCTGCCCTTCTTCTTCCGAGAGACCGGAGCGCTCTACGTGATCCCCATGCTGCTGATCCTGCTGCAGGAGCGCCCGAAGCGCAGCTGGGGTCCCGTTCTCGCCTCGGGTCTGGCATCCGTGCTGCTGCTCGCCGCCATCAATCAATGGCAACTGGCCGACGGAAAGGGCAGCGTCCCCATGAGCTGGGTCCTGCACGGGGGCTACTACTACCTGCGCAAGCCCCCCGAGCTCCCCGAACCGCTCACGCTCTGGGGCTGGGTCCAAGCACTGGGGAACAACGCTCTGCGCAACCTCGGGGAGAGCTACGAACAGCTCACCGAGGCCAGCAGCGAATCCCGGGTGATCTCGTTCTTCGTGATCGTGGCCGGCGCCTGCGCCCTCGTAGGGCGCGGCCTTCGTACCTGGCGCCGGGACGCGCTTCCGCTGGGCACCGCCCTCCTGTGCCTGACGCTCTTCGCACTGATGTACTTCCTGTACGACGTGCGTGCCCAGAAAGCCTTGCGCAGCTCGATCTTCCTGTTTCCCCTGATCAGCGTGAGCCTCGCGGGCTGGCTCGCCGGCCAGCGCGGCTGGGACCGACGCTCGCTGACCCGATGGGCTCTGCCCGCGGTCCTGTGGGCCGCGGGTGCCTACGTGCTCTCGATCCAAACCGGACGGGAGTTCGTGCGACTGGACGAACCGACCCGGGAAGCGCGGCAATACGTCGAGTCCCTCGGCCACGACGACGAGAAGATGCTGCTCGTCGACATCCGGCTGGGGGCCTTTCTGTTCGACTACGCGGTCACCCACTACCCGGTCCCCTGGACCTTCGTTCCAACCGACCTGCGCCTCCTGGAACCGCTCCAGCAACATGCCGAGCTGGGAACCGTGCTCGTCTACGATCCGCGCAAGGGACACAGGCCTCCCAGACGTCCCTTCCGTGGCTTGACCCGACTGTCCTTCATCGAAGCGGTCGAGCTGGGCGACGCGAACTACCTGACCGGCCGCAAGACCTACCTCGTTTACTCGCGCAGGTAGCAAGCCATGGGACTCGACGCTCCGGCCGACCGACGCACGCTGTGGCCCACGGCCCTGATAGTGCTCGTCGCGGCCTTCGCCTGGCTGGCCCTCCACGCCCCCCTCTTCGAGATCGACCAGTGGCACATCCACGGCCGCTTCACGGACCAGGCCGGCTACGTGACCACGGCCCGCGGGCTCCTGGATACGGGGCATCTGCGCAACGGCATCGTCTACCCGGCCTACCTCCATCAACCCGATTGGCGGCCCTACATGCCGGGCCACTACCTGACCCTGGCCGCCTCCTTCGCCGCCTTCGGCTGGAGTCCCCTCACAGCCGTGCTGCCGAGCCTCGGCGCCTTCCTGCTGGGCTCCCTGGGCACCTTCTGGATCGGCCAACGGATCCATTCGAAACGAGTCGGCCTGCTGGCAGCCCTGCTCTTCCTGCTCCACCCCGGAATGGGCGCCTACGCCTTCACGGCCATGGCGGAGCTCACCTTCACGGCCGCGGGCGTGCTCGCCGTGGGGCTCTGGCTCGCCTTGCCGCCCCGGCTGCGCCCCTGGTGCCTGGCCCCGGCCTTGGCGCTGCCGTTCCTTTACAGGGAGACCGGTGCCCTGCTCATCCTGCCGCTGCTGGGCCTTCTGTGGGCCGAACCGGCCACACGCTCCTGGAAGGCCGCCGGCGGGGCCAGCGCGGCCGCCGTCCTGCTGCTATTCGGCCTGCAGGCTTGGCAAGTCGCCGAGGGCAAAGGATCGATTCCCCTCACCTGGATCACCCACCGCGCCTTCAACTACGTCAACGCCTTCCCCGAGCCTGGCCCCGAGCTCTCGGCGCGTGAGCTCTTCGCGGCGATGTCCGCCAATGCGGGGCGCAACGTCGAGCTGATCGGGTCCCAGCTGCGCAAGAGCCCCATGGCGCTGGAAGTCGTCGGCTTCTGGCTGGGCCTCGTCGTCGCAGGTCTGGGCCTCGCCCAGGGGCTACGACGTGGCCGGCGAGATCGCTTCGCTCTGGGCGCTGGCACCCTGGCCTTGGTCGTACTCGGCCTGGCCTTCTTTCTCTACGACGTCAAGGCCCACAAGGGCATGCGCGGCATGCTGTTCGTTCTGCCCTTCACGTCGATCGCCGCCATGGCCTGGTTCGAAGGGCTCGAGCTCGGCTCCCGCCCCATCCAGCGGGGCCTCGCGCTGACGGCCCTCGTCGGCTCGGCCCTGTTCAGTCACCTGACCCTGCGCCGGGCGGCGGGCGAATGGACCGCCGACGACGAGCGCTCGGCCCGGGCCATCGAACAGATCCGTACCTGGAAGCACGACGAGACGCGGCTCTTCCTGTGCGACTTCGCGCTCTCCAACGACTTCATCGGGTACGCGGTCGAGGCCTATCCGATGCCCTGGTCCTTCCTGCCGGTGACCGACGAGACGCTGCACCTGCTCCTGGATCAGTACACCCCGGGAACCATGCTCCTGCGGGACTCCCGACAGGGTAGCCTGCTGACCCGTGAAGCCATCGAGAGTCACGGCCTGAGCTTTCGCGGGACCTTCGAGTGGCAGGGAGAACCCCTGGCGGTGTTCCAGCGCTGACGATGCAAGCGAAGAGCCCCATGAGCCTGCGCGCACGCTTGACGTGGTGCCTTGCCGTAGGCTTGGCGGCACTCCTGGTGCTGGCCGCCCACGCCCTCCCCTTCGAACCCGGGGAGCTGCACATCCAGGGCCCCTTCGTCGACCAGGCCGGCTACATCACGACCGCCCGCAACGTCGCCGAGCTCGGAGAGCTGCGCTGCGGTCTGATCTACCCCGCCTTCGTCGAGAATCCCGATTGGCGCCCCTACATGCCGGGACACTACCTCTCCTTGGCGGCCGCCTACGCCCTGTTCGGCTATGGCAACTGGACCAGCCTGCTGCCCAACATCCTCGCGTTCGTGCTGGCCACGGTGGGCGCCTTCCTGCTGGGGGAGCGACTCTACGGACGACGAGCCGGGCTCCTGGCCGCGGCTCTCTACGCCTTCTTCCTCGGCAACATCGCCTACGCCTTCACGGCCATGGCGGAACTGACCTTCGCGGCGGCCTGCGTGTTGAGCCTGGTCGGCTGGCTCGCGTTACCGCCCAGATGGAGGCCGGTAGGGTTGCCCTTCTTGCTCGTCCTTCCCTTCCTCTTCCGTGAAACAGGTGCCCTGCTGATCTTCCCGATGGCTGCCTTCCTGACCGCAAGGGCGCGGGAAGAGCGCCGGTGGTGGCCCGTGCTCGCCAGCGTCGCCGCGGCCGTCGTCTGCCTCGGCCTGATCAACGCCTGGCAGGTCTCGACCGGAAAAGGCAGCGTTCCCCTCTCCTGGGTCACCGAAGGAGACTTCAACTACACCAACGCCGTGCGTGAGCCCCGCACGCTCAGCGCCTCCGAGTGGATACGTGCCCTCTACGACAACGCCGCCCGCAACGGGAACGTCCTCGTGCGCACCGCGCGAGAAGACTTCTGGCAGCTGCGCGTCGTCGGCCTGCTGCTCTTGCTCGGTGCCATCGGCCACGCCGCATGGAGCGCCTGTACCCGCCGCCTGCGCGACCCACTGGCCCTCGGAACCGCGCTCCTTGGCCTGACCCTGCTGGCGATGATCTTCCTGCTCTACGACGTGAAGGGACACAAGGCCATGCGCAGCCTGCTGTTCGTGGCTCCGCTCCTCGCTCCCATCGCGGCCCGCTCCCTGGCCGAGCTCGCCGCCCGCCCGAAGGGGCCGCTTCGCCTGGGGGCCCTCCTGGCCGCGGGCCTGATCCTCCAGACCACCCTGGTCGTCCCCAGCGCCCGGGAGCTGACCGCCCAGGACGAGAAGGTACGCGAGACGACCGAAGCCCTGAACGCCTTGGGGCATGACCCCCGGACCCTGATGCTCGTCGCCTTCGACCTGTTTCCCTTCGCCCTGGACTACGCGGTGCGCCAATACCCCGTACCCTGGTCCTTCATGCCTTCCAATCAACCGACCCTGGATCTCGTCCAGGAGCGCTTCACGGTCGGAACGGCCATCATCAACGCCGAAGCCGCGGGCGGACTCCAACGCCCGGAGACGATCCACGCCGGTCGTCTCCGCTTTCGCCGAGCGCTCGCCCTCGGGCGGCACGACTACGTCGTCTACCAGAAGCCTTGAACGAGCCGCCCCTGCAGCCCGACGCTCCGCGAGCCCGTGGACGAGAGCTCGTCCTTTGGAGCCTGCTCGTCCTGCTCGTCGCCGGAGCTCTGCTGGTCCTGCACGCCCCCAACCTGCAGCCTTCCAAGCTGCACCTGAGCGGCAACTTCGTCGACCAGGCGGGTTACATCCTGACGGCTCGCACGTGGCTCGACACGGGCAAGCTGGAGAGCGCCCTCCTGTATCCCGCCTACATGGACGATCCGGGTTGGCGTCTCTACATGCCGGGACACTACGCCGCGCTGGCCTTGTCCTACGCCCTCTTCGGCTGGGGCGTCTGGCCTTCGCTCCTGCCTTCGATCCTGGGCTACCTCGCGGCCGTGCTCGGGGTCTTTCTGGCGGGCAACGCCCTGGTGGGGCGTACGGCGGGCCTGATCGCAGCGGGGCTCTTCGCAACGTTCTCGGGAGTGATCACCTACAGCTTCACGGCCATGGCCGAGATGAGCTTCGTCGGCGCGTGCGCCGTGGCTCTCACCGGCTTCGCCCTGGTCCCCGAACAACGGCGCGCCTACCTGACGCCCCTCCTCCTGGCCGTGCCCTTCCTGTTCCGTGAGACGGGCGCTCTCTACGTGGTTCCGATGGCCGCGCTCTTGTTCTACCAGAAACGCGAGGGTCGCTTCGGTCGCGTAGCCCTGGTCCTGCTGGCGTCGGTCGCCTTGCTGTCCGCGCTCAACCTGTGGCAGCTCTCCACGGGCAAGGGCAGCATTCCCCTCTCGTGGGTCACGGACTCGACCTTCAACTACGGGGACGCGGTCCCCCCCGCAGCACCCGAGCTGAGCGCGGCCGAATGGGCGCGACGACTGTTCGGGAACGCCGCGCGCAACGGGGGTGAAGCCTGGTCCTACTTCGTCGACGCGAGGGGCATGGCCGCCGTCAGCGGGTTCTTGATCCTGCTCGGAGCCAGTCTGATCTCCCTCGTGGGCGGACTGTGGCTGCGGGGTCGCGAACCTGTCGTCCTGGCCGCAGGCCTCCTGGGCCTCACGGCCTGCACGATCTTCTTCTTCCTGTACGACGTTGCCGGAGAGAAGGGCATGCGCAGCATGCTGTTCGTGGCCCCCTGGCTCGCCCTGGCCCTGGGAGCCCTGCTGCGCCCACGCCGAACGACCTGGACGAATCGCAGCCGCTCGCTCGTGGGGCTCCTCTATGGTCTGGCCTTCCTGGGCATCGTCTTCACCAACAAGGAGCTCACGCGCCGGGCCGGCTTTCGCATGCAGCGCTACGACCTGGCCGCGGGGGTCTCACGCCAAATCCTGGAGTCCATCGGACACGACGACGACACCCTGCTCGTCTCGCACTTCAACGTGTCCATGGAATACGCCGTGGCGCACTACCCGGTACGCCTGTGCTTCATTCCGACCAACGACGAGAGCCTGCGCCGGGTCCAGGAACGCTTCGGCCCCATCGGGACCCTCATCATTCCACGGGACTTCCTCGGCAAGCACCTGACCCCGCGCGGCATCCAGTCCATCGGGCTCGAGGGCAAACGAGACATCCGCTTCGCGGATCGGGTCATGCTGGTCTACCAGCCCTGAACCTGCCCCTCGTGCGAAAGGTCTTCGCGTTCGGGAATCCTCTTCGCTCTTGCCCCCGAGCCTGTGCGAAGAAAGCGCAGGACTCCTACGCCGAACGACCCGCCCGGCGTTTCGGTTGCCCGCCGGACCCCGCGGCGCGCGTAGCGGCCTGGGGCTTCGACCGCTAGGATAGGACCTGTTTCGTCGCCCTCCACCGGCAGGATTCGGAGGCCTCGGACCAGCGAAATGCGTCTCTTCTTCCTCTCCTCTTCCGTCGCCGCCTTCACCCTCTTCGCCGCGAGCTGCGGAGAGAGTCTCGCCGCTTCTCCGACTTCCATCGAGGTCGTCACGCCGTCCGGCGAGAGCATCCGTCCCCTCCAGGAGAAGTCCGGGGTTCGAGCCACCACGCTCCTGTTCGTGACTCCGGACTGCCCGATCGCCAACGTCTACGCGCCCGAGATGAACCGCCTGCAGGGAGAGTACGCCCCCAGGGGAGTCGAGTTCTTCCTGGTCTACGCTGACCCCGACGTCACGGCCGAGGACGTGCTCGATCACGTAGCGGACTTCGACCACTCGATCCCTGCCCTGCTCGATCCGGACCAGACCTTGGCAAGACTCGTCGATGCGAGGGTCACGCCCGAAGCCGCCGTGTTCACCCCCGACGGCAAGCTGGCCTACCGGGGCCGCATCGACGACCTCTACGTGGACTTCGGCAAGCGGCGCGACAGCGCCGAGGAGAAGAGCCTGCGCCTGGCCCTGGATGCCGTGCTCGAGGGCCGTGAGCCGTCCCCCGCACGAACCCAAGCCGTGGGGTGCTTCATCCCCGACCGGGAGGACGTCTGACATGCTGCGCAAGTGGCTCGCCTTGGCCTTCGGGATCGGAGTTGCGGCCTTCGTGCTCTATGAGACCATGCGCAGCGGGAACGTCACCAGCGCGGCGACCACGGACGAGATCGCGCGTACGGACCTGCCCGAGGGCATTCCGACCTTCGCACGGGACATCGCTCCGATCGTCTATCGCAGCTGCACGCCCTGCCACCACGAGCAGGGCTCGGGGCCTTTCCCGCTCGTCACCTACCGGGACGTCGAGAAGCGCGCCTTGCAAATCTGCATGGTGACGGAGGAGCGCTACATGCCGCCCTGGAAGCCGCTGCCCGGATACGGAGAGTTCAAGGACGCCCGGGGACTCAGCGATGCCCAGATCCAGCTCTTCGAGGACTGGCTGCTGGCCGACACGCCTTTCGGCGACCCCGACGACCTGCCCCCCGCCCCCGACTACAGCGGTGAGTGGCTCCTGGGCGAACCGGACCTGGTCGTCGGGCTCGAGGAAGACTTCGTGGTCCCCGCCGAGGGGCGCGACATCTGGACCACCCTCAAGATCCCCACGGACTTCCCCGACGACGTCTACATTCGCGCCATCGAAGCTCATTCGAACAACCAGAAGGTGCTGCATCACTTCATGATGTTCCTGGACACCAAGGGATTGGCGAACGACTTCGTGAACCAGAGCCCGATCGCGGGGGATGGCATGGTCCAGGGGGAGAGCCTGTTCGGACTCGAGCTCTACAGCGAGTCCGTCATGAGCTGGTTGCCGGGAGTCTCCCCCTACTACTTCCCCGAAGGCTCCGCCGTCACCCTGCCTGCCGGGGCCAGCTTGATTCTGGATACGCACTTCCGCACGACCGGTCGCCCCGAAGAGGTCAGCCTCGACTTCGGCCTGCACCTGGCCGACGGCCCACCCGACCTCTTTCCCGGCATCATCTACCTCGCGGGGGAAGCCATGAACATCCCGCCGGGCATGCCGGACTACACGATCCACAAGAGCTTCGTCACGCCGGTGGACGTCGAGGCCAGTGCGTTCCTGGCCCACGCACACTACGTCTGCAAGATCGTCGAAGCCTACGCGGTCAAGCCCGACGGGGAGCGCGTGCCCCTGATGGGGATCGACGACTGGGACTTCGAGTGGCAGGACACCTACCAGTACGCCGAGCCCATCCCCCTGCCCGCTGGGACGAGCATCGAGGTCTTCTTCCTGTACGACAACTCCGCGGACAACCCCCGCAATCCCTTCAGTCCACCGCGCCGGGTCGTCACCGGCCTGCGCACGACGGACGAAATGTCGATCACGTGGCTGCACGTGACCGTCTCGTCGAAGGAAGACCTCGAGACCCTCAAGCGTGAGGTCCACGACAACTGGAACCAGGTCGGGCTGCGCTCCCAGCGCAACACGGCCGTCTGGAACTCCCTGATCTCCACCTTCGACCAGGATGGCGATCACACCCTGGACCCCGCCGAGGAAGAGGCCGCGACGCGCTACGTGGACGGAATCTGGGAGAGACCTGCACACTTGCTGAAGGCGTTCGACGCCGACGGCGACGGCGAGCTCGACCCGGCGGAGCACGAGTACGCCAAGCGCATGATCGGGTCCTGGCACGGGGAGCTCGGCCAGGGCACGAAGGTGCCGAGTGTCGCCTCCCGCTAGGGGCTGAGCCAGCAGCCTGGACGTCGGGTGGTTCGGACCCTCCGGGCACCGAGCTCCCAGCGTGTGGGCGCAGCCGGGGAATGCTCAGGCTCCCAGGACACGAGGACGGGAAAGATCTTCGCACGTGAGGTCTTTCACCGTTTCGTCCCAGACGCGCCCGAAGCCGATCCGAAGAGGGATCGTGGGGACGAAATGACGGTCCCACCCCAAGCCCCGTGATCGGGGCCGTCAGGAAAGAACCATGCTCACGACATCACGACGCACTTCCGTTCTACCTCTCCTCCTCCTCGCGGCCTGCGGCGAACAGACCCCGGCACCCGAGGTGTCCCAAGCGGCCATCCAGGGCAGTCCTGCCGCACCGGCGCCGAAGATCGTCGAGAGTCCGCCCGAGGACCTGGCTCGGCTCCAAATCGGCATGGAGCGGCTCATCCCGACGAGCAGCCTGGGCTTCGTTCGCTTCGAGTCGATCCAGGCCTTCGAGACCGCGGCGCGCGAAGTCTCCGAGGCGGTCAAGCCCGGCCAAGGGTCGGCCATGCAACCCTCGATGCTCTTGCACATGATGCTGATGGTGGAAGGCAGCGCCGAGCTGGTCGACCCTGACCTCCCCTTCGGCATCGCCTTCGGCCTCGACCCCATGGCCGGAGTCGCACCGACCTTCATCCTGCCGACCACGGACCCCAAGCGCTTCGTGCAGGCCGCCCAGGGATCCCCCGCGGGACACGAGACGGCCGTGTCCGGAAACTACGTGGGTCTCTCGAAGTCGGAGAAGTACAGCGTCCGCGCCCAGGACCACGATCTCGGCCTGGGAATGCCCACCGGCGTCGTCGCCCTGCGCATCGACCTGGCCCAGGTCATCGCCCAGATGCGCCCCATGATCGAAGGCGGGTTGCAGCAGATGTCCCAGGTCGCGGCGAGCGCTCCGGCCGGGGGCATGGATCCCGCCCAGATGGTCGAGGCCTACCAGGGTTGGGCCGAGGCTTTCCTGGACTCGGCCGAGACCCTCGATCTGGCCTGGGACATGACCGGCTCCAAGACCGAACTCATGGGCTCCTTCACCGCGCGGGAAGGCAGCCCCATGGCCCTCTTGGCCCCGCAGCACTCGATCGACCTCGGATCCGTTCTGGGGCTCCTCGACGAGAGCGAACCTCTGGTCTTCCTCCTGGGCATGGACATGGCTTCGGCCATGAAGCGCTTCGAGCCCTTCCTCGAGGAGCTCATCCAGGCCTATCCCGAAGCCATGCGCCGGGACCTGGTGCGCTCGATCGAGGCCTTCGAAGTCCTCTACCCCCTCTACGGCAACACCATGGCGGGCAGCGGTGGCTTCGGCCCCGACGGAATGCGCTTCGTCTACTACATCGAGGCGGATGACCCCCGGGCCGCGCTGCAGAAGCAGGAGGAAGTGCTCGGCTCCGACTCCTTCGAGCCTGTGGGCATGAAGGTTCAGGGACCGACCTGCGTCGAGATCGACGAGCACGAGCTGACCCAGTTCCACTACTCCTTCGACCGCGAAGCGATGGAAGAGATGATGGGCACCGAGCTCAGCGAGAGCGACCTGGAAGAGATGAACGCCGCCATGGAGATGATGTACGGCCAGGAGGGCATGGTGCTCTCGATGGGCGCGACCGCGCACCACGTGGTCATGGTCCTCGGTGGCGACAGCGACTACCTGCGCGCGGCCATGGAGAAAGCCGATCGGGCCGCGACGGCCTCCACCGACCTGACCGAGGCGGTGCGCAAGGTCGATCAGACCTCGGCCAGCTTCGTCATGCAGGCCGACCTGGGTCTGTTCACCCAGCAGTTCCTGGACGTGTTTTCCTCCGCCATGGGCGTGGAGGGCCAGGCCCAGCGGAACATCAGCTCGGCGCCGCTAGTCATGTACGGCGCCGTCGACGGAAACCGCTGGCACGGGGGCGCCTCGATGGACGTCCGCGAGCTGGCCGGGTTCCTGCAGGACGTGCAGAGCTTCTAGGGAGCCGACCTCGGTCCCGGGGCCGCGATGGGCCTCGGGACCCTCCGGCTCAGCCGGAGCGGCCCGCGAGGGCTTCAGCCTCGATCTCCCCCCAGATCCCCTTCCCCAGGAAGATCCGATGCAGATCGGGTGATCCTGCCAGCTCGGGGTGGAACGTGCAGGCGAGCAAACCGGGCGCACGTACGGCAACGGCCTCGCCGGCGTGACGCGCCAGGACGCGCGCCCTGTCCCCGATCTCGCCTATCCGCGGTGCACGGATGAAGGTGCCCGGCATCGAGCCGCTTCCATCCTCGAAATCGACATCGGCCCGGAAGGACTGCAGCTGACGGCCGAAAGCGTTGCGCTCGAAGGCCACGTCGAGCAGCCCGAGGCGACGTGGCCGCTGCTCGCTCTCCCGGCCCAACAGGATCGCGCCGGCACAAACCCCGAACAGGGCCAGCTCTCCCGCCCGATGGCGCTCCACCAGCGGCTCGGTGATCTCGAACAGATCGAGCAGGAGACGAATCGTGGTCGATTCGCCGCCGGGCAGGATCAGGTGGGAGAGCCCCTCCAGGTCCGCGGCGCGCCGAACCCGGAGGGCCTCGACCCTCAGCCCCTCCAGGATCCGTTCGTGCTCGTGCACGGCCCCCTGCAGGGCGAGGATGCCGACGCGCGCCTTCACGACCCGCGCACCTGCAAGAGCTCGCGCTGCTCGAGCTCGTCCAGGGCGATGCCGCCCATGGCTGCGCCGGTCTCCGCCGCGGCCTGGGCAACGATGCTGGCATCCGACCAGCCGGCGGTCGCCTTGACGATGGCCCGCGCCGTCCGCTCGGGATCCTCGGACTTGAAGATACCCGAGCCGACGAAGACGGCCTGCGCCCCGAGCGACAGGACCAGGGCCGCGTCGGCCGGGGTGGCGATGCCTCCGGCCGCGAAGTTCGGAACGGGCAGCTCCTTGGCTTTCCAGACCTCGAGCACCAGATCGAGCGGTGCTCCGAGATCGCGGGCCATGGAGACCAGCTCTTCCCGCGGCGCGGCCACGAGGTGGCGCAACTCGCGCTGGATTCCCCGCAGGTGACGAACGGCCTCGGACACGTCCCCGGTGCCCGCCTCGCCCTTGGTGCGCAGCATGGCCGCCCCCTCGGCCACGCGCCTCAGGGCCTCCCCCAGGTTGCGGGCGCCGCAGACGAAGGGAGCGCGAAAGGCGTGCTTCTCGATGTGGAACTCGTGGTCCGCAGGTGTGAGCACTTCGCTCTCGTCGATGAAATCGACCTCGAGCTCCTGCAGCACGCGCGCCTCGGCTTCGTGGCCGATGCGAGCCTTGGCCATAACGGGGATGGTGACGGCCTGCTGGATCTCACGGATCCTGTCGATGGACGCCATGCGTGCCACCCCGCCTTCACGACGGATGTCCGAGGGCACCCGTTCCAGGGCCATGACGGCGATGGCACCGGCGTCCTCGGCGATCTTGGCTTCCTCGGCCGTGGTCACGTCCATGATGACGCCGCCGCACAGCATGCGGGCCAGCCCGACCTTCACCTCGAAGTCCTCGTCCTGCACCTTCTTCTGGATCATCTCGTTCGTCCTCCTCACGCGTTGGCTTCGAGCGCCCACTGCGGGCGTCCCGAGCGAACCTCCTCGATGAGCTCACGTCCCAGACGCAGCGTCTCTTGCGCCAGGAACTCGAAATCTTCCGGGCGACTGCGATGGTTCGTATTGGCCATGCGCAGACCGAAACGTCCCCTCAGCGTCGTGTGGGACGGGACCGCGCTGCCGCTTTCCTGCATGCGTACGAGCAGCTCGCGATTGAGCAAGTCGTGCTCCCCCGGACTCAGGTCCGGGTTCACGAAACGGTAGGCCACGACGTTCAGCGGCACAGGGGCCAAGAGCTCCAGCTCGCTGGAACTCTCGATCAACCCGGCCAGGTAGCGCGCCTGGAGCACGTTCTGACGAATCGCCTCGCCCAGCTTGCGGACGCCGTGCTGCTTCAAGCTCATCCAGGGCTTGAGAGCTCGGAAACGGCGCGTCAACTCGGGACCGTAGTCCTTGAAGCTGCCCTCGAACTCGCTCGCCGGCCCACCCCGCAGCTCGGACAGGTAGGGAGCGCTGAGCTCGAACGCCCCCCGGTGGTGGACCTCGTCCCGTACGAACACGCAGCCCACGTCGTTCTGGAGATAGAGCCACTTGTGCAGGTCGAAGGCCAGGGAATCGGCGCGTTGCAGCCCTTCCAGGGGTCCCCGCAGCTCGGGGGCGAGCCAGGCCAGGGAGCCGAAGGCCCCGTCGACGTGGAACCACAGCCCCTCCTCGGCGCAAACATCCGCCAGGCGCTCGAGGTCGTCCGTGGCCCCGGTGTTGACCGTTCCGGCCGTTCCGATCACGCAGGAAGGCTGCAAGCCGGCCGCTCGGTCGGCCGCGATCGCCTGGCGCAGGGCCTGGATGTCCATGCGGTACTCCTCGTCCACGGGAAGGGCACGCAGGGCATCGCCGCCCAGCCCCAGGAGCTCGACGGCCTTGCGTACCGAGTTGTGGGTCTCGACCGAGCCGTACAGGGTCAACCTGCGGGGCTCTCGACCCAGCCCGTCCCGACGCACGTCACCGGCGGCCTTCGCGTTGCGGGCCGCGGCGAGGGCGATCACCTGGGCGTGGGAACAGCCGCTCGTGAGCAGCGCGCTCGTTGCGGCGGGAAAGTCGAGCATCTCCTTGAGCCAGCCCAGGACCTGGCGTTCGACGTAGGTCGCCGACTGCTGAAAGGCACCTGCGTTCGAGTTCATGGTCGTGGCGAGGAAATCGGCGAAGGCCCCGATGGGGAGTCCCGATCCGTTGACCCAGCCCCAGAACCGGGGGTGCGGAACTCCGTGGGGATAGGGAAGCACGTCGCGCAGGAAGTCCTCGTAGGCCTCCTCGGCCGAGCCGCCCTCTTGGGGCAGGCCTCCCTCCAGCCTTGCGCGCACTTCGGCCGGCACCGGCCGCCAGACCGGTCGCTCGCGCAGCGTGCTCCACCACTCGATCGCGTCGTCGACCATGCGGTGGCCCAGTCCGCGCAGCTCTTCCCAGTCCGCCGGATCCAAACCCAGGCCGTCGACGAGCTCGCCACGATCTTTTGTATGCATACAATCCAACTCCCTAAACCGAGCCAGGGAACTCTTCAGCCCGCTTGTGCTATAACACGGCACCGGCCTAGGCCTCAACCCTCCGAATTGTATGCATAACAATGTGGCACCCTGAGGACATCTCGCCCCGCGGCCCGATCTACCAGGCCATCGCCGATGCTCTCGAACGGGACATCGAGCGGGGCCGGGTAGCCCCGGGGGAACGTCTGCCCACCCATCGGGACCTGGCCCTGGAGCTGGGGGTGAACGTGGTGACGATCACGCGCTCCTACCGCGAAGCCGCGCGCAGGGGGCTGGTAGAGGGAGAGGTGGGCCGGGGCACGTTCGTGCGCAAGCGTGCCGAGGGCTCACGCCTCTTGCGGACGGAAGGGACCGAGCTGGTCGACTTCCATTTCAACCTGCCCTCCGTCGATCCCGCCGTCCTCGACGCAGGTCGGGTATTTCAAGCCCTGGCCCAGGACCCGGCGCGGGCCGCCCTCTCCACCGGCTACGCCTCGGCAGGCCTGGCGGAACACCGCGAAGCCGGCGCGGAGTGGATCTCGCGCTCCGGTCTGGCCGGCGATCCGGAGCGCACGATCGTCACGGTCGGAGCTCAGCACGCCATGATGGTGCTCTTCTCGAGCCTGCTGGAGCCCGGGGACGTCCTGCTCACGGAGGCGCTGACCTATCCCGGTGTCAAAGCCCTGGCCGGACTGCTGCACCTGCGACTCGTTCCGGTCGCCATCGACGGTGAGGGAATCGTCCCCGAGGCCCTGGAGGAGGCCTGCACGAAGACGAGGGCCAAGGCGCTCTATTGCATCCCGACCCTGAACAACCCCACGGGCAGCGTGATGCCGCTCGAACGACGGGAGCGCATTGCCGCCCTGGCCCAGGAGCACAGGGTCAGCATCATCGAGGACGACACGACCGGGGTCCTGGCTCCCCAAACGCCTCCGCCCCTGGCCACCCTGGTGCCCGAGAACGTGTTCTTCCTGTCGAGCACGACCAAGAGCCTGGCGGGAGGCCTGCGGGTCGGCTACCTCCAGGTACCGGCCCCGCGCAGCTCGAAGGAGGACCTGTTCGAACGCATCGAATCCAACGTGGCCGCCACGGCGTGGATGGCGCCGCCCCTGATGGCCGAGATCGCCGCAACCTGGATTCGTGACGGGACCGCGGACCGCGTCGTGGCCTGGAAGCAGACCAAGGCGCTCGAACGACGAGCGATCTTGCAGCGCCATCTCCCCGAGCTGAAGACCCCCTCTCACCCGGCCAGCCCCAGCGTTTGGCTCCCGCTCCCGGCGCCATGGCGATCCCAGGACTTCTGCTCCCAGGCGGAGAGGCGCGGCGTGGCGGTCACCGCGGCGGAGGCCTTCGCCGTGGGCCGCACGGAAGCTCCCCACTCGGTGCGCCTGTGCCTCTCGACGCCCCCCCGTGACGAGGACGTCGAACGGGGGCTGGCCGTGATCGCCAAGCTCTTTCGGGCTGGCAGCCCGGATCACTCCACGCGTCCGACCGTCCGGCCCAGGCCGTTTCCGGGCGCCGGAGCTCGATCAGCAAGCGCGTTCGAGCGAGAGAGCGACCGGGAGAGGGCTCCGCCCGCCAGGAGCACGAATCCGTGTCTCCCGTTGGACTGAACGGCGCAGCTGTCCACCAGGGAGTCGCGGCCCGTTTTCACGCCGTCTCCTCCGTTCCCGGTGGAGCGGCTTTGGAGGACGCTGCTCTCCTCGCCCACCCCGAGCCCGGTAGCCCCGTTGCTCTCCGCCGTGCACTGCAGGACGAGGGCCCGGGGTCCCGATTCGAGGCCGTTGCCACCGTTTGCGCGCAGATCGACGCCCTGGACCCGCAGCGCCGCGGTGTGAGGCGCGTGAATCCCATCGCCGCCCCAGCCGCGGATCTCGCCGTTGCGGATCGAGATCCCCGTCTGACCAGGATGGATGCGAACCCCGTCGGCCTCGCCCTCGCCCAGCCCCACGAGCGCGTAGCCATTCAGATCGAGGGTCACGGAGCTGGCCGCCACCACGATGCCCTCGCCCCCCTCCACCTGGCGCAGAGGCGCGCAGAGGTAGTAGCTGCCGCTTTCCACGATCTGGAAGGGCAACGCGTCGATGGGCGTGCGCCCTTCCCGCAGGGCATGCCCACCGCGCTGGGCCTCCGGCGTCATGCCCTCGTTGCGCACGCCGACGGCGAACGTCGCCGCGAAGACGGCGAGGCCTAGGAAGAGAACGGAGACGATGGAATGGGGAACCTTCAAGACCGGCTAGGGACGAACGGAAGCGGGCGACCGTTCCCTCCGTTCTTCGCATTCCTAGTGCGCTTGTTTCGATCGGCTTCGCTTTCTTGGCGAGATCCCGGCAAGTAGCCGCGCGTCATACGACGCGCATACACGATCGAAACCCTGGGACCGGATCGGTTTGTCCGACTCTCATCCGCCAAGCCCATACACGCGGGCGAAGATTCTTCCCGCGCGGATCCGCACTCCCTTCCTTTCCGTGTGAGCTGGGTAATCGGCCAACTTATTCGCCGCTGTTCTTCACTTCGCCGCCGTTCGCCGACGAAAGGCAGCCCCCATCGGGGAAGGGGGCTACCTGCTCCGGGGCCGTGGGGGCCCTGAGGCCAAGGAGACCGGGACCCTTCGTGACCGATGGGAGCCGCGCAGCTCGAACGTGAGGCGAAGGGCCGGGGGATGAAGAAAGAAGCACAAGTCTGGGGAACGATTCGGGCTCGGGAGACGTCGTCGCGCCGTCCCATGGGACTGACGCTCGCACTGGCCCTCACGCTCAGCGCCTGCGGCGGCGGGGGCAGCAGCTACTCCGGCGGCGGTTCCGGCGGAGGCGGCGGCGGACTCCAGGTCGGTGAGGATGCCGGTGACCTGGGCATGTCCGCGCACGCGCTGAGGCGGGTTGCCTTCGGGCCCACCCAGGACGAGCTCGACCAGGTGGTCGAGTTCGGCGTGTCGTCCTGGATCGAGAGCCAGCTCCATCCGAGCTCGATCCAGGAGAATCCGGCACTCCAGCCCATCCTCAACCAGATTCCCTACCCGAATACGCCCTACGGCACGACGGGCATGAAGGACCTGGTGCGCTTCCAGATTGCCCACGCCGTCTTCTCTCGCCGTCAGCTTCGAGAACAGCTGGTCCACTTCTGGGAGAACCACTTCAACACGGACTACTGGACGCTGTTCCGCTTCCTGCAGGGGCCGGCCCAAACCAGAGCGACCTACCTGGAGTGGAAGGAGAACGAGCTCTTCCGCCAGAACGCCTTCGGCAGCTTCCACGACCTCCTGGTCATGAGCGCGACGAGCCCGAACATGATCATCTACCTGGACAACGTGTCCAACACCAAGGGCAACCCCAACGAGAACTACGCCCGCGAAGTGCTCGAGCTGTTCACGATGGGCGTGGACAATGGGTACACCGAGAGTGACATCGAAGAGGTCGCGCGCTGTTTCACGGGTTGGGGCGTATGTGAGGTTCGCCCGCGCGACTACGGCAACCCGAATGCCACGTGCAACACCAGCGCCCAGCCGGTCTGGAGCTTCCGCTTCAAGGCGGGCCAGCACGACACCGATGCCAAGACCATCTTCGCCGGCACGAGCTACGAGCTCCACATTCCGGCGCGCCCCCAGAACCAGGGCATCCAAGACGGCTACGACGTCCTGGCCCATCTGGCGAGCTTGCCCCACACCGCGGAGTACGTCTCGACCAAGCTGATTCAGAGGTTCGTCTCCGACAGCGCGCCCCAGGCTCTCGTCAACGAGTGCAAGAGCACCTGGGCATCGACGGACGGGGACATCCGCGAGGTGCTCAGGACCATCTTCGAGTCCGACGCGTTCCGCAGCAACGCGAACCTGCGCTGGAACAAGGTACGCACGCCCTTCGAGAGCCTCGTGGCCACGACCCGGGCCCTGGAGGGCTTCGTCAACCGCCCCGAAGAGCTCGATGCCATTCGCAACCTCCTGGACGGCATCCTCAACCAGCCCCTCTTCCGGTGGTCTACGCCCGATGGTTACCCCGAGGACGCGACGGCTCAGACGGGAACAGGCAAGCTGCTCGGCGGTCTGATCTTCAAGCGCTTCATCTACGACTCTCCCAACGCGGGCCTGCGCTTCGACCTGCGGTCCGCGCTCACGCGCCACGGCGTTCCCCTCGGGAACGTGGACGCGATCGTCGACTTCTACGGGCAGCTCCTCTTCCAGGGCAACCTCAGGGCCGCCGAACGCAACCTGATGCGCGACTTCCTGATGACGGACGAGTCGGGCAATCCCGCTCCCCTCGATCCGGCGGCCGCGGACTACGACGAGCGTCTACACCTGTTCGCCGTCTTCCTTTGCTCCTTCCCCCAAGTCATTCAGCAGTAGAGTCGAGAGGACACCTTCGATGGGTACGATCAATCGTAGAACGTTTCTGGGATTCGGAGCAGCCGGCGTCGCCCTGGGCGGCATGCGGGGACTACCGGGCCTGGGGGGCACGGCCCATGCGGCCACGCCCATGGCAGGCGACAAGAAGGTGCTCTTGATCTTCCTGCGTGGAGGAAACGACGGCACCAACTCGGTCATCCCCGTCTCCGATCCGGAGTACTACGCAGCACGTCCGACCCTGGCCATCCCCTCCGGGCAGACCCTCGACCTCGGCAACGGCTGGGCCGCCATGCATCCCAGCCTGGCCAAGCTGCACGAGCTGCACGAGCTCGGAGAGGTGGCGTCCATCCAGCGCGTGGGCTATCCGGACGGCAACCTGTCCCACTTCCGAGGTCAGCGCTACATCGAGACCGCCGAGCCCGGGGCCAACCTGGCGGACGAGGGCTTCGTCACACGCTGGGCCAACCTCGAGATGAGCGGCTCGCCTCTGCCGGCGGTATCGGTCTCCAAGGAAATCCAGCGCATGTTCAAGGGCAGTCCGGCCATGCCCCACATCCCGAGCATCAGCGCCTTCACCTACGGGGACGACGCCGCGGCGGCCAAGCTGGCCGGCAACGCCCAGAGCGGCTTGAGGGCCGTCTACGGCCTGGGATCCGGCGCGCTGCGCGAGCACGTCAACGAGAGCTGCACGGCGATGCTCTCCACCGCCGATCTGGTCACGTCCCTCCCGACCCACTCCCCCCCGCCCGAGTACTACCCGACCGAGGAAAGCATCCTGGATTCCCAGGGGCTGGCCGCGGACAACTGGGTGAGCAACTACTTCGGAGAGCTGCGCGACGCCGTCCGCCTCCTGAAGTTCTCCCAGGCCCGGGTCGTGGGGGTCGAGATTCCCCTCTGGGACCACCACGGCAACCAGGGCGGTCTCACCGGAGACCACCCCAACCACCTGCACGCCCTGGCCCACGGCATCCGCTCGGTGCGACTCGACACCCTCTCCGACATCTGGAACGACCTCGCCATCGTGGTCATCTCGGAGTTCGGCCGCACCTCGGCGGAGAACGGAAGTGCCGGCACCGACCACGGCAAGGGCGGCGTTGCCTGGGTCATCGGAGGCAACGTGCGCGGGGGCGTCTACAACTGCGACTCGAACACCTGGCCGGCGAACAACACCCTGTTCACCGACGGCGACAAGTGGCTCGCGCACCTGATCGACTATCGCACGGTCCTGGCCGAGGTGTTCCAGAGCCACCTGGGCACGGCCCCGGGCAACCTTGACACGATCTTCCCGGGCTGGGCCGGCCTGAGCGGGTCCGAGTACGAGTACCTCGACCTGTTCATCTAACCTCAGTCCAGGACGATCTGAAGCTCGGGCATGGCCTCCGCCAAGGAAGCCGTGCCCGCTTCCGTGACCTCGGTCTGCCAGAGGAAGACCTTGCGAAGGTTCGGCAAGGCGCGCAGGTGCACGAGGCCCGCGTCTCCGACCTGCGTG
>JAUIEE010000514.1 GCA_030428965.1 bacterium
CTCGAGACTGTCCGGGGAACGTTCCTCCCCCAGCGGATCGTGGCCGTGAACGATGAGCGGGCCGACGTGGAGCTGATGCCGCTGCTCGATGGCAAGGGGCCCCGGGAGGGCAAGGCGCGGGCGTTCGTCTGCCGCAACTACACCTGCGGCCTGCCCGCCGACGATCCTGAGGCCCTCGCCCGTCAGCTGGCCCCCTCGCCCGCGTCCGCGTGAATCAGTGCTCGGGCTCGGGCGCGTTGGCCGTCCCCTCGGGACGCATGGGCTTGCCCATCACGGCCCGCTTGCCGTACTTCAGCCGCTCGTCGATCTCCCGGTCGAAGCTCGGGTGCCGGGGGTCGTCCGCAAAACCGCGGTGCCTGGCGTGGCACACGTAGCAGGCGTGGAGCACCGGCGCGAACTGGTAGAGGATCCAGTCCAGGAGGGCGGCCGCCGCCAGGCTGAGGTAGTGGGTGGCCGGGGCGAGCACGGCCGCCACGAGCACGATGGCGAAGCCCAGGGCCCGGGGAAAGTCGCGCTGCTTGTAGAGCTCGGGGTGGCCGCAGCCCAGGCAGGCCGAGAGTCCGCCACCGGCCGAGAGTCCGTCGAGCTGAAGCTCCCCGGGCAGGTCGGCCGGGCTCTGGGCGTCGAGCCGTCGGAAGCTGCCGTCCTCCTCGAAGAGCTGGACCGAGACCCCGCGGCTCAAAGCGGAACCCCGTAGGTGTCCTGGAGCGCGATCGAGACTGCGGTCCCGATCAGGACGAGCACCGTGGAGGCGTACAGGATGCCCGTGGCGGAGCGGGTGTTCTGGAAGCGGAGGGAACTGGCGGTCATCCAGGCAAAGCCCAGGGGAAAGAACAGGCCCACCGTCACGCGTGTCCCCAGGTAGAACAGTCCGGTCGCCTCGAACAGCGGGCGATCGGCGCCGCCCAGCAACTCCTCGAACACGGCGCAGGAAAGCCCGAGGCAGAGCAGGGTGGCGAACATGGCTCCCACCGTGACTCGGTTCAGGCGCTCCAGGTGGCGAACCGGAAGGCTGGGCACGGTCAGGTACCAGTGGCCCAGGACCATGGCCAGGCCCACGCTCCCGGCCACGGCTCCCGACGCCAGGGCCGTGGCCACCGCCAGGGTCAGCCCGGCCGCACCGGCCGGCGGGTCGATCGTCCGCAGGGTCAGGGCCACCGAGGCTCCGGTCGCGACCAGGGCGCCCGCCAGTCCCGACGCCCAGCGGAGCCCGCGCAGAGGCCCCGAGTAGATCGGGTAGCAGAGGGCAGCCGCGATGGCCGTGAGCACGATCGGGTCGCTCCAGGGGAGCGCGGCCGGAAACAGGGCCAGGGCGATGGCTCCCAGGGTCCCCACCACGGCCGTGGTGCCCATGATCCGGTAGAAGAAGACACCCACGGGAGCCTTGGGAACGAAGGCCAGGGCGAGCAGCACTCCGAAGGAAAGCTCGAGGCAGAACTGAACGCCGAGGAGACTCCAGGACATCGGGGGATTCTAGAGGACGGAGCGGGGCCTTTGGGCAGCGAACTTGTCTCGCAGCCGCCGACGGTCGGTGGCCCCACTCCCACGCCCCCTATCCGTCGAGCAGCTCTGGCGCCCTGGAGGTGACGGAGTATGCTCCGCCGCCATGGAGTCCCCCTCGATTCTGGTCACGGGCGCGGGCCGAGGCATCGGCAGGGCCATCGCCCGGCGCTTCGCCCGGGAGGGTTTCCGCTGCGTCCTGTGTGCCCGCAGCCTCCACGAGATCGAAGCCCTGGCGCGCGAGATCCAGGAACAGGGGGGTCAGGCTCTCGCGGTCCCGATGGACGTCACCGATCTGAGCTCGGTGGAAGCAGCCCTGGCGCGGGCGTTCGAGTTCACCTCGGGGCGACTGAACGTCCTGGTCAACAACGCCGGGGTCTTCGACGTGAAGCCGTTCGCCGAGATCTCCCCCGCCACGTGGTACCGCTTCCTGGCCACGAACCTGAACGGTCCCTTCCACGTGACCCTCCTGGCTCTCAAGGCGCTCGAGGGCACCCCGGGCGCCCATGTGTTCAACATCGCCTCCACGGCCGCCCGGGAGCCCTATCCGAGCAACGTGGCCTACGGCACGACGAAGTACGGCCTGCGCGGTTTCAGCGACTGCCTGCGGGTCGACCTGGCGGACCAGGGCATCCGGGTCTCCACGGTCTACCCCGGCGCCACCGACACCACGATCTTCGACGGGGTCCCCGGGGATTGGGATCGCTCCCTGATGAACCAGCCCGAGGACGTCGCCGAGGTGTGCTGGAAAGCCTACGCCAGCGGAGCGGAGACGAACGTCGACGACCTGGACGTCCCGCCCCCGGGCACTAACGGCTGATACTGCGCACGAGTCCCAGGAACTCGTTGCGCGTCTTCGGGTCGCTCTGGAAGCAGCCGATCAGGTTCGAGGTCATCGCGGCCGAATTCTGCTTCTGGACCCCGCGCATCATCATGCACAGGTGCGAGGCGTGGGCGACGACCCCGACCCCCTTGGGCTGCAGGACGTCCTGTAGAGCCTGGGCGATCTGTTGCGTCATGCGCTCCTGGACCTGGAGCCGTCGTGCAAACACGTCCACGATGCGCGGAATCTTGGAAAGGCCGATGATCTTGCCGTCCGGAATGTAGGCCACGTGCACCTTGCCGAAGAAGGGCAAGAGGTGGTGCTCGCACAGGCTGTAGAACTCGATGTCCTTGACCAGCACCATCTCCGAACACTCCTCGGCGAAGACCCCCTGCCCCACGACCTCCTCCACCGTCTTGTGGTACCCGGAGGTCAGTTCGGCCAGGCTGCGGGCGACGCGGTCGGGAGTTCGGACGAGGCCTTCTCGCTCGGCGTCTTCGCCGAGGTTCTTCAGCAGTCCGTGGACGAGGTCTTCGGTTTTCAAGGGTTCGGTCCGTAGTAGTCGACCAGATTGCTGCGACTCTCGTAGAGCCGCACGCGATGGAGACGGCAACCCTCGAAGCGCGCGATCTCGTCTTCGATCTGACGCCAGAAGGCGACCGCGATGTTCTCGGCCGTGGGGATGATCCCCTTCAGGAAGGGGACGTCGTGGTTGAGGTGGCGGTGGTCGACCGGCAGGAGAATCTTCTCGCGCACGATCGCCATCAGGTCCACGAGGTTCATGACCATGCCCGTCCGGGCCGGCACCT
>JAUIEE010000515.1 GCA_030428965.1 bacterium
CGTCCCGGTCGTCGGGGTGCGGTGCGATCAGCACGGCGACCGCGCCGCGCCGCTTGGCCTCCATCACCTTGGTGAAGATCGATCCGGCATTGCCCCAGTCCGAAGAAGCCGAGTGGATCTCCGTATCGCCCACCGAAGCGGACTCCTCCCCGGTGTCGAGACGTGGAACACCCCGCACGATCAAGACCACCTTTCCGGTGAAGTCGCGCCCACCGTAGTCGTCCCAGGCCTCGCCTCCTTCCTCGGAAGCGTCCCGCTGGATCCCGTAACCAGCGAAGGCCAGCTCACCTCCGAGGCTGCCTCCCTCGCTGCAGAACAGAGGTACGATCCGCTCGGCGCCCTGCACGCTGAAGCCCTGACCCTGGATCTCGGACTTGCCTCCGTCACGCACGGGCAGCGGCACGGAGAAGCTCTGCAGCCAACCGTCCTCGCCGACAGGCTCCAGGCCGATATCCTGCAAGCGCTCGGCGATCCAGAGCGCCGATTCGCGCTCCCCCGGAGTCCCCGCGCGTCGCCCGCCCCGGGCGTCGTCGGCCAGCCAATCCACGTCGCTGAGCAGTCGCTTCGCTTCCGGCTGCACTCCCGTCCAGGTGGGCGCCGGAGGATCGGTGGTGGCGCACGCCGCAGTCCACAGGGAAGCACAGAGGGCCAGGAGCAGGTTCTTTCGTCCGAAGGCTTTCATCGGGGCATGGTAGTCGTGGCATCGCCCCGGCACCATGGGGCCCCATGAGCGAAGACGTCCACGGGATGGCGGCCGAGGAGGCCCTCACCGGGTCCGGCCGGCCCGGAATCTTCGACCTCGTCTTCCTCACCCTCGTGCCTTGCTTGCTGCTGGGCCCGATCGTGTTCAGCGGGAAGAGCTTCCTGCCCTTCCTGCCCGTCGGCCAGGCGCCCCTCTCCGCGGATCACCCCGGCCCGGCTTCCGCGGCCTTCGACGGAGCCAACCTGGTCCTGGGCGATCGGATCTACCCCATGCTCACCGACCAGCTCGTCATGGGAGCCGAGGTGAGCGCCGGGCGCTTCCCCTCCTGGGAGCCCAACGTCTCCCTGGGCGCCCCGCTGTTCGCCGGGACGATCAACGGCAGCGCCTACCCCCCCAACTGGCTGGCCTTCGCCGCGGACCCCGCCTGGGCCGGGGGCTTGACCTCCATGCTCAGCCTGTTCCTGGCCGGACTGGGCATGTGGCTCTTCCTGGCTCGCCTGGGCTTCGGGACAGGCCCCCGGGCCGTCGCGGTCCTGGCCACCCAGCTCGGAGGTTGGGGAGTCGCCAACCTCTACTACTTCCAGAAGGTCGACGCCGCCATCTGGCTTCCCTGGGCCCTGTGGGCGATCGAAGGCCTGTCCCAGCGCCGACGCTGGAGCGGAGCCTTCCTCAGCCTCGCCGTCACCTGCTCACTCCTCAGCGGCTTTCCCCAGATCGCGGCCTTCGTCCTGGCTCTCGCGGGACTGTACGCCCTGGTGCGGCTGACGCCCCTGGGAGATCGAATCTCGCCCCGGATCGCGGCAGCCAGCCCGCGTCCGGCCCGGGCGTTCCCGAGCGCGGTGCTCTTTCTCCTGCTCGGCGTGCTGGGCTCGGGCCTGCAGCTGTTCCCGAGCTTCCAGGCCAGCCGCCAGTCCACCCGCACCGAGCGTCCGGCCGAAGGCATGGCGGCGGAGAGCCTGACGCCGGCCACCCTACTGGGGACCGTGATTCCCAACCTGGTCGGGGCTCCGACCGATCCGGTCCGCTCGAACCACCTACCCGTCGCCTGGTGGCTCACGCCGGAGGAATCCTGGTTCAAGGCCGAGGCGGCCAACACCCTCGAGTGGAACACCTACGCCGGTTGCGTGTGCGTCCTTCTGGCGCTGGCGGGGCTCCTGTGCGCACCGCGCCGAGCCGCCTTCCCCGCGCTCGGTCTCGTCCTGGCCTTCGGCTTCGCCCAGGCCTGGACGCCGTTGCGCTGGCTGTACGAGCTACCGGGCTTCAACATCGGCGCCGTTTCCCGCACCCTGGCGCTGGCCTGGTTCCTTTGGCCCTGGCTGGCGGCCATCGGCGTCCAGAGCCTCACGGTCTCCCGTCGAAGCACCAGCGTGTTCCTGGTGCTGACCTTCCTCTTCTGCGCGACGGGCTTCACCTTCTGGACCAGCTTCGAGCCCGGAGCCTGGGCCCAGGACCTCGAAACGACTCTGCTCGAACGCTACGGCGAGTCCCACGGACTCGGCCTGGCGGAGATCCGCGCGGTGGTCAGCCCCGACGAAGCCTTTCGCAGCGGAGAGCGACTCGCGCTGTCGCTCACGTCCTTCTTCGCGGCCAGCCTGTCCGCTCTCCTGGCCGGCGCCCTGGCCTTGGTGGCGTCCCGGGCCGGTCCGGGTGCCAAAGGCCTCCTGCCCCCCCGCTTGCTGGGGGTGGGACTCTTCACGGTCTGGGTCGTCGGGCTCTCGCCCCTGGTCGGAGGAGGCCGTCCGACGAAGACCCTGGTCTTCCTGTGCGCCCTCAGCAGCCTGGCTCTGGTGGCCTTGGCCTTCCGTCCTGGATGGGCCCGGGGAGGCAAGGTGTGGCTGGGCTTCGCTCTGGCGATCTTGATCGAGGGCCTGTTCGCCTCGGACGGACACCTCAAGGGCTTCGACGAACAGGTCCCTTCCTTCCCCCCATCCCCTTCGATCGAATCGGTGCGTACGGCCGCCGGAGACGGTCGCGTCCTGCGCTTCGACGCCAGCCCGAGCGGCATCGGTCAGGTCGAGCGTCTGGCCCGCCCGAACATGTTGCAGGTGTACGGCATCTGCGACCTGTCGACCTACGCTGCCTTCACCAGCGTCGGGCTCGCCGATCTGTGCCGTCGCGTGGACTCGGGCATGATCTTCCGGGTCGGCATCGGCAACCTGACCGACGTGACCCGCCTCGATCACCCGATCCTCGACCTGCTGCGCGTCCAGGCCATTCTCTCGGTCGACGCCCTCGACCACGAACGCCTCACCCCGGTGCTCGAGCGCGAGGGCTTCCACGTCTATCGCAGGCAAGGGGCACTCCCCCCGGCCCGGGTCGTGGGTCGGGCCGTGGTCACCGAGAACGACGCCCAGGCCCTCGATCTGTTGGAGCGGGGCCAGGTCGACTT
>JAUIEE010000516.1 GCA_030428965.1 bacterium
TTTCACTTGGCTTGGTGCACCAAGCTACGACCTACGTTGGGAGAGCCCCTTCGGGGGGCTCTCCCTAACGGGGGCACGTGAGACGCGGTGCACCGAGCCACACGAACCGAGGCTCGCGCCCCGTCCCCCGGGGACTGGTCGCCTGTGCCGACGCCTTGCCCCCTGGCGTGGACCCCGAGACACACGTCACGGGACGCCGAGCTGCGCAGCCCCAAGACTTGGCGCCCATTCGTTCGAAGACCACCGCCCCGATGCCCCGAGCCCAGCCCCCGTGCCCCCCGCTCGCGCGACTGCGCGAGCCCGGGGCAAGAGGCGGAGCCTCTTGTCCCGTAAGGGGCGTCGAGACGCCGCGCCGCCAGGCGCGGGGTCGAGACACTGCCCCGTCAGGCGATGCGGGAGCGCAGCGCACGCATCGCCGGTCCAACCCGGTGGGAACCGTCCCGCAACGGCAAACCCTCGGCTTCCCTTCGGAGCTCAGCGCGTGGCCCAGGCGAGCGCAGCGAGCCGCCACGCGGGGGCACGTGTCTCACTTGGCTTGGGGCACCAAGCAACGGCCGACGTTGGGAGAGCCCCTTCAGGGGGCTCTCCCTAACGGGGGCACGTGGGGCGGGTTTCACGTGCGACGCGAGGCACGTGGGGCTCCAGACACGGGGCTTGGGGCTCGTTGTCCCTGGGCACCGGGGCTCGGTGCACCGTGACCCCCGTGGGCGCGCGCCTTGTTGCGCGCGCCCACGGTAGACACGTGCCCAACCGTCCACAGCTTCGAAGAGGAGGTCTCGTCCTTCGTGCACCTTCCTGCCGCGCGGTGCCTGGCTCGCTGCGCTCGCGGGCGGCCCGCGCGTGGGTCCCGAAGGGGGGGTCTGGGGGTTTTTCCTGCGCGATGCGGGTAGACGGATGGATGACCGGCGATGCGTCCGCTGCGCTCCCGCATCGCCTGACGGGGCATTGTCGGGACCCCGCGCCTGGCGGCGCGGGGTCCCGACGCCCCTTACGGGACAAGAGGCTCCGCCTCTTGCCCCGGGCTCGCGCAGGCGCGCGAGCGGGGGCTCGGGGCACGGGGGCTAGAGGCCCAGGGCTTCGATCAGTTCCGTGACGAGCGTGGGCACGACCTCGGCGGCTCGGCCGGGTCGAAAGAAGTCCCGCCGATCCGCGTTGTCCGGTAGTTCGAGGCTGTTGACCCAGGTCCGAGCCCCGCACTCCCGGGCCAGCTCGAGGAGACCGGCCGCGGGATAGACGACCCCGCTGGTACCGATCGCGAGGAACTCGGTGCAACGCCCCATGGCCCCCTCGATCTCGGGCAGGAAGTAGGGCAACTCGCCGAACCAGATCACGTCGGGCCGCAGACGCACGTGACCGCAGCTCCCACAGGGAACGAAGGTCTCCGGGTCCAGATGCTCGAGGTCTCGCGCCCGTACCCCGCAGGATTCGCAGCGCAGAACGGCCAGTTCGCCGTGCATGTGCAGGAGCCTGCGCGTGCCTGCCCTCTCGTGTAGATCGTCGACGTTCTGGGTGATCAGCGTGAAACCCACGTCCGCGGCGATCAGCCGCTGCTCGAGCTCGACCAGCGCCCGGTGGGCGGCGTTCGGCTCCACCTGGGCCAACCCGGAGCGTCGCTCCTGGTAGAAGCGCCACACGAGCTCGGGGTCTTGGTCCCAACCCTGGGGGGTGGCGACCTGCTCGACCGGATGCCCTTCCCAGAGACCGTCCGCGTCCCGAAAGGTGGCCACGCCGCTGTCGGCAGAGATCCCCGCCCCGGTCAGGAGCACCACCTCCCGGGCGGTCATGGTTCGAAGCGCATCAGTTCCCACTCCCGCGTGAAGCCCCAGCGCTCCCCCATCGAGATCAAGACGTCGTCGTTGTGGGCCGCCCTTGCCGTCAGGCCAGCGACCTTCCTCCGGGAAAGGAGCCGGCCCACCTCGCGCACGAGGGCCCGGGCGACTCCCCGGTGGCGCAACTCGGGACTCACGTAGAGAGCCAGGATCAGGGGGGCAGCCTCGCCGGTCAGGGGGTCGACCAGCGGACCGGTGATGCAGGCCCCCATCGGAGCACGAGCCCCCTCGGCCTCGGCTACGAGGACCAAGGTCTCCGGGGCATCGAAGCGCTGTGCGAGGAAGCGCTCGAACGACCCCGGCGGAAGGGGGTCTTCCCGGTAGGACTGGCTGGATTCGCCCAGGGCTCGCTCCAGGTAGGTGCCCACCGAGCGCGCTTCGTTCTCGCTTTCCAGGGCCCGCAGTTTGAGGTTCATGGCAATCCTGCGGCCCGGGCCACGAGGGCCATGGCCGACTTGGTTCGGACCAGACTACCTCGCCTGGGCCAGGTTCCGAGCGCTCGAGGGCACGAAGTCCGCGGGCGAGCGCTCGGATTCCTGGACGCAGCGCCCCTCCGAGCGCTAGATTCCGCGGTTCCCTTCGACCCCAAGAACTCCCGCGCTATGGCCTCCGCCCGAGAAGAACACCCCGGCATCGACGTCCAGGTCCAGAACACCGGTCCCTGCCAGGCCAAGGTTCGCTTCACCGTCGCCGCAGACACCTACAGCACGACCCGTGCACGCAGCCTGCAACAGATGGCCAAGCGCACGAACGTGAAAGGCTTTCGGCCCGGCAAGACCCCTTTGGGCATGCTCGAGAAGCACTACGGTCCCAACATCGACCGGGAGATGATCGAGCACTACCTGAACCAGGCCTACGACCTGGCCGTCAAGGAGAACGAGCTGCGGCCGGCCGCCACCCCGCGCATCGACATCGACTCGATCCAGCCTCCCGCCAAGGGCGAAGAGTTGTCCCACGAGTTCGATCTGCTGCTGCGGCCCGAGGTCGAGCTCGGCACGTACAAGGGAATGGAGGTGACCACCAACCCCACGGAAGCGACCGACGAAGAGGTCGAGCTGGCCCTCGAGGACGTGCGGCGCCAGAACTCGCGCCCCGAGCCCGTCGGGGACGATGGCCTGCCGGAAGAGGGGGTGGCTCTCTGCAAGCTGGAGTGTCGACCCGAGGGCTCGGACGAGGTCGTCTTCGAGCGCGACGGCATCCGGCTCGGCCCGAAGGTCCCTCCCTTCGGCATCGAGGAGAAGGTCTTCTCGCAAGCCATGAC
>JAUIEE010000036.1 GCA_030428965.1 bacterium
ACCGGCACATGAAGGTCGCGCGTGCGATCCAGACCAAGGCGCTCCAGGCGCTCCAGCGGCACTCGCTGAGCTCGGCGATCGAGGCGGTGAAGGCGCTGGAGACCGCGGTGAAGATGGAGCGCACGGCCGCGGGCGAGGTCTCCGAGCGCACGGCGGTGATGGTCGAGAAGACGATCCGCCGCGAGATGGAGCAGCTCCTGGACGTGGAGGAAGAGCGGGAGGACGAGGAGGAGGCCGAGGATGGCTCCGAGTGATCCGCGGCTGCGCCTGCGCAAGGACGACCTGTTCGCCTACCTGCTCTACACGCCGCACCCGGGGCAGGTCGCCGTGCACCGCTCGCGCGCGCGGCACCGCGTGCTGGCCTGCGGGACGCGGTGGGGGAAGAGCACCTGCGCGGCCGCGGAGGCCCTGGCCGGGCTCATGGCTCCCTGCGAGCAGAGCCTGGGCTGGGTCGTGGGGCCGACCTACGACCTGGCCCAGCGCGTCTACTCCAGCGTCAGCCGGCTGGTGAAGCTGCGCCTGGCGCACCGCGTGGTCGAGGAGGACGAGCGCCAGCATCGGCTCGTGCTCCGCAACCTCTCCGGCGGCCTGAGCGAGGTGCGGGCGAAGTCGGCGGACCGCACGGCGTCGCTGCTGGGGGAAGCCCTGGACTGGGTGGTCGTGGACGAGGCCGCGCGACTGAAGCGCGAGGTGTGGGACGCGCACCTCGTCCCGCGCCTCGTGGACCGCCGGGGCTGGTCGCTGCTGCTCTCGACGCCCCGGGGGTGCGACTGGTTCTACAGGGCGTGGCGGCGCGGACAGCGCGGCAGGGACGCCGAGACGGAGTCCTGGCAGGCCCCGACCTGGACGAACCCGCACGTGCCCGAGGAGGTCGTTGAGGCCGAGCGGGCGCGGCTCTCTGCCGACGTGTTCCGGCAGGAGTACGGGGCGGAGTTCATCGGCGAGAGCACCGAGCCCTGCGACACCTGCGGCGGGCCGGACCCCGAGGTGCCAGGCATCGTCGTGCTCGACGAGGGCGAGGAACTAGGGGAGTGCGCCGAGTGCGGCGAGTACGTGGATGAGGACGGCCGGACGGTGGTGAAGCTGTGGCCCAACGGGAAGCCGCACCTGACGCGCGTCTTCTTGCACCCGGGGCCGGCGAACCAGCAGGAGGAGCGGGCGGCGGAGAATCGTTTGCAGGATTGTGTGGCCCCCCTCGGCCCGCTAGCTTCCAGCACTCGGTCCGGTACGAGGCCAAGTGATGAACTCTCTCCCCAATGACAAGATCCGGCGGCTAAAGAACGCGGCCTGCGCGTACTGCGGCGCGAAGTTCGGGGCAGGTGTTGAGCGTACAAGCGAACACGTCATCGGGCGACGGTTTGTACCCAAGGGAACATTGGCGGGGCAATGGAATCTGGTACTGGCTTGTTGTCGGCCCTGCAACGAGATGAAGGCCGTACTGGAAGGCGAGATCTCGGCCATCACGCTTCAGCACGATCTGTGTGGGCACGTACCTCGTGAAGGACTCTCGACAGCCGAAGCTGCAAGGAAGGACAGTGCGATTAGCACGCGCACTGGCAAACCAGTCCGCGACAGCAAGGAGGACCTGAAGATCGAGTGTGAGCTCATGCCGGGGGTGAAGATGACCTTCAACATGACGGCTGGTCCCCAACTAGCAGAAGACAAGGTGTACAAGCTCGCGGGATTCCATGTAGGAGGGTTCTTCTACATGATCACCTACGACTCGGAAACGAGGCTCGGAAGTGGTGTGCCGGGGTGTTTTGCCCCGATTGCCGTAGTCCCACGCTCGGACTGGGGAAACGCTCAGATCATGGGCTTTCAGGAGCTGATCGCGGACTGGCCGTGGAGACTCAACGGCATCGGGGCCTCTACATTCTTCGGAGTCATGATTCGGAGGAACCCATGCCTCGATCCTCCGCTCTGGGCCTGGGCGCTCGAGTGGAACAAGAGTCACCGCGTCTTCGGTTTCATGGGTGACGAGGCTGCGATTCGATCTGCCTACAGCAGCCTGCCGGCACTGGAAGAGCAGATTGTGGAGCGTGGCAAGCGGGTTGGTGATGGCCCTGAGGCGACGTGGGCGCGCCCTGAGGTCTCCTTGGAGGAGGACCGCGATCGCCTGTTCGTGTGGACTTCCGACGAAGGAAGTGCAGCCAGTTCCTAGTCCCGAAGGTCGCATTTGTTCGGAAATGGGGCTGAGGCCGCGACCCCACACCTCTCGTCCACGTCTGCTAACTCGCGCGAGAATCCGACCCCTGCATCGCGCCCGCTGAGCCTGCATGGCGTCACCGCCCAGTTCGGGGCGGCGACCCAAGGAGGCCACGGTGCACACCCTCGACGCGCTCGCACGGTATCTCGTGCAGCTCCAGGCGGACGGCCGCTCCGCCCACACGATCCGCCAGTACCAGCGCCACGTCCGGCTGCTCGCCGGGTGGCTAGACGAGCGGGGCCACAGGGGCTTCGTCGGCGACCTCGACCACGAGGACCTCGCGCTGTTCCTCGCGTCACCCACGGCCACCGCGTGCCCGGACGGGCGGCCCAAGAAGGCGACCTCGGCAAACACGCTCCGGTCCTCGCTGCGGACCTTCTTCGGCTACCTCCACGCGGCGGGCTACACACCGACGAATCCGGCTCGGTTGATACGTCGGGCGCGGTGCGGGACCCCGCCGCCCCGAGCCCTCAGCGTGGACGAGGAGCAGCGGTTCCTGGCGGCGATCCGTAACGCCCCGCCACGCGACCGGATGCTCTTCACGCTGATGGTGCGAAGTGGTATCCGGTTGGGGTCGGCCCTGGCCCTCAACGTCGAGGACGTGGACCTGGACCGGCGCGAGATGCTGCTGCGCGAGACGAAGAACGACCGGCCCGACGTGGTGTTCGTGCCCGAGGCGCTCGTGCGCCCGCTGCGCGAGTACCTCGGCGACCGTGAGCGCGGGCCGCTGTTCCCCACGCGCACCGGAGGACGGGTGTCGGCGCGGCATGCCCAGCGGAGGTTCAGGGTCTACGTTGAGGCCGCCGGGATCCGTGGGGCCTCGCCGCACGCGCTGCGGCACACGTTCGCTACGCGGTTGTACGAGCGCACCGGGGACATCGCCCTGGTGCAGCGGGCGCTGGGGCATCGGAGCATCGTGAGCACGCTGGTGTACGCGCGGGCCGATCAGCGAGCAGTACAGGAGGTGATCGCATGACCGAGACCAGGGGCCCGGTAGGTGACGATGACGCAGCCAGCGAACTGGAGGCCGCAGAACGACACGATCAGAACGTCTTCACCCTGAGGCGGGTCGCCAGACAGCAGCCCGAAGCGGCTCGAGCTGCCGGCGAACGGGTCTGGGAACAAGCGACCCTTGCGGCCAAGAACCTCAATAAGAAGAAGCGCCAGACCCGCGAGGACGTGCTGTCGAGGATGGAGGCGGCCAGGCGATTCGCGGTCGATCCTGGTAGCGAGGGCCCAGAGAACACCCAGGACCAGGAGAAGACCGAGGGCCCGGAGAAGACTCAGGATCTTGAGCCGATCCTCACCCTCGTCCTGGAGTTCAAGCGGGGAGGGGGCGATCTCCAGGAGACGACGGCCAAGGACGCCGTGCTCTCCGCCCTGGTTGAACGCCAGATGGCGATCAACCGTTCAATCGAGGCGGCGGCTCGCTTGGCACGGGGAGACAGCGAGGACGGGAAGCGGCAGGAAGAGCCGGCCGAGGAGGTGCGGGAACGAATCCAGCGTGTCTGGATTCCCTCCGCGAAGAACGAGGTTGCTCAGCCGGCGTTCCTCATCGCGAAGGAACTTCGTCACGCAATCGACGAGCCGCCCGACGCGGTGCGCACGCTCGATCGGTGGTGGGAGCTGGCCGTGTCGATCCTCTTGGTAGAGGTCCCGGAGGTCGATCTCCCGAAGATCGGCATGGGTGCCGGCCTGGAGTGGAAGGACGACCTTCCAGCGTGGGCTGGAGCGTTCGAGCAGCGGCGGCTGATGCGGACGTACCTGGAGACCCAGCCGTACCTCGATGAGCAACGCGAGCGGGAGTTCCGGGCGCGCTACCGAGCGCTCGCTGGGCGCGCGGCACGAAACCTGGAGTCCTCTGGGGTCCAGGTCGAGCACGCCGAAGACTTCACCTGGCTGACGGTCGAGGGCGAGCACTACCAGTTCTCGAAGGGCAACCAGGCCGGCGTGATCCGGGTGCTCTACGAGAACTGGGTCCGAAGCGGAGGGCGCGACGGTGCCGGTCTCACGGAGGAGGCGATCAGCGAGGCGATCGGGTCCGGGAGCGTCAAGTTCCGCATCCAGGAGACCTTTCGGCAGCATCCTGCGCTCGGGACCATCCTGAGGCCGGCGGGCAGGGGCATCTACGCCCTGTTCCTGCGGGATCGCGACGAGGGCAGCTAGAACCCCGGATACACGACTGGATACACGGTTGGCTCATAGGGGCCGGCCCATAACCCGGGCATGGCTCTCCGCAACAACCCGGATCTAGTCCCCCTTCCCACGCTCGCGCGGCTCCTGCGGCTGCCCGCCGCCTGGCTGCGCGATGAGGCCAAGGCCGGCCGGATCCCCGCGCTCCGGGCCGGCCGGAAGTGGCTGTTCAACAGCACGGCCGTGCAGCGCGTCCTGGCGCGACGCGCGGCCGAGGGCGGCGTGGAACCGGGTAGCGACCCCAAGGGGGCGTCCCGATGAGCCCGCCGGCCCCCCTGCTCGCGGCGTTGGCCTACCACCGGCGCGGCTGGCAGCCCCTGCCCGTGCCCGCGGGGACCAAGAAGGCCAACCGCCCTGGCTGGCCGCAGTTCCGCACGGCCGACGAGGAGGCGGTCCGCAGGGCCTTCCCTCGCCCCGACATGAACGTCGGCGTCCTGCTCGGCGAGCCCTCTAGCGGGCTCGTGGACTTCGACCTGGATTGCGACGAGGCCCTCGGGATCGCGGGGCCCCTCCTCCCCGAGACCGGGGCCGTCTTCGGTCGGTCGGCGCGTCGCGGGTCGCACTTGCTCTACGTCTCGCCTGAGATGGGCACGAAGAAGTTCGTCGCGCCCGACGGCGACGTGCTGATGGAGATCCGGGCGACGGGGCAGACGCTCTTTCCTCCTTCCACCCACTCTGGGGACCGGGTCGCTTGGGAGCGCGAGGGGGATCCTGCGAGCGTCCCGGCGAAGGACTTGGAGCAGGCGGCAGGTCGGCTGGCCGCAGCGTGCCTGCTCGCTCGGGCCTGGCCGGCCAAGGGCAGCCGCAACGAAGCCGCGCTGGCCCTTGCGGGTGCGCTGCTCCGTTCCCGGTTCTCGCCCGACGAAGCTCGCCTGTTTATCCGCGCCGTGTGCACCGCCGCGGGAGACGAAGAGGTCGAGTCGCGCTGTGGAGTCGTCGGGGCGACCCTTCGGAAGCTCGAGGCTGGGGAGGAGGCCACGGGCCTGCCGCGGCTCGAGAAGCTCGTCGGGTCCGCGGCGATCGCGCTCCTGCTGAAGTGGCTGGCGCTCGATCGCTCGACGGGGACCTCCGGCGGCGACGACAGACGACGTGAGATTCGTCTGCACGCCGGAGAGCTGCCGACAGCCGTCAACGAAGCCGAGCTGGCGCTGCTGCAGCATGGTGACCGCATCTACCAGCGCGAGACGATGCTCGTCCGCGTCCTGCGCACCAAGCGGGCCGGGGAGAAGCAGGGGACGAAGAGGCCGGCCGGGTCCTTGATCATCCGCGCGGTGGAAACGCCGTACCTCGTGGAGCTGTTCACGACGGTTGCCAGGTTCCTGAGGCTCGACAAGCGGTCGAACCAGTGGGTGCCCACCGACTGCCCCGAGAAGGTGGCGAAGACCTACCTGGCCCGCGCGGGCGAGTGGCAGGTCGCCGTCCTGTCGGGGGTCGTGGAAGCCCCCACCCTGCGTGCGGATGGCTCGATCCTCTGTGTGGAGGGGTACGACGAAGAAACCGGCCTGGTCTTCGACGCAGGTGGGACAGTCTTCCCCGACATTCCGCTTGAGCCATCCCTGGACGACGCACGGAAGGCACTCGGCGAGCTGAAGCGCGTCTTCGAGACCTTTCCCTTCGTCAAGGCGTGCGACTCCTCCGTCCTACTCGCAGCCATCCTCACGGCCTTACTCCGCCGGCTGTTCCGAGCGGCGCCTCTCTTCGCAATCCGCGCGCCGAAGATGGCAACGGGGAAGTCCCTGCTCGCCGACGCGATCGCGCTGATCGCCACGGGACGCAACGCCCCGGTGATGAGCCAGGGGCCGTCGGAGGAAGAAGACAGCAAGCGGATTCTCTCGGTGCTGATCGAGGGCGACCCCGTTGCCTGCATCGACAACATCGACCGGCCTCTCGCGGGGGCCGCTCTCTGCTCGGTGCTCACGCAGGACACCTACAAGGGGCGCCTCCTGGGCAAGTCGCAGATGGTCGAGGTTCCGACGCGGACGACTTGGCTCGCTACCGGCAACAACCTGTGCTTCGCGGGGGACCTCTCGTCGCGCGTCCTGCCTTGCGACCTGGACGCGGGCTGCGAGAACCCCGAGGCGCGGCACTTCGATGTGGACGTTCGGAAGCACATCCTCGATCACCGCGGCGAGCTCGTCCGCGCCGGCCTGACCATCGCTCGCGCCCATCTTGTCGCAGGGCGTCCCGACCAGGGCCTGTCCACCTACGGTCGCTTCGAGGAGTGGTCGGAGTGGATCCGGTCGCCGCTCGTCTGGCTCGGAGAGGCCGATCCGTGCGAGGGGCGTGCCCGCATCGAGCAGGTCGATCCGATCCGCGAGCTCGTTCGTGAGGTCCTGCGGGAATGGCACGGGCAGTTCCAGAGCAAGCCCGTCCGTGCAGCACAGGTGATCGAGGCCGCCGGGCGGGACCATCGCAGGGAGCTGTGGCAGGCCCTCTCGGAGGCCGCCTCTGGGCGCGATGGTCGCCCCAGTGCCCGCGCACTCGGCAAGTGGCTCGCCAGCTACCAGGGCCGCGTGGAGGGTGGCCTGAGGGTCGTCCGCTGCGGCGACCGCCAGGGAACGGCCCTGTGGCGTGTCGAGTCCGTCGAGGGTGTGGGTTTCGTGGGTATCGTGGGAACTTCCTCTTCTTACGCGGAGAACTGTCAGGAAGAGGGAAGTGACATACATATAGAGGGGGAGCCAGAACCCCACGAAACCCACCAAACCCACGGGTCTGCGGACTCGGCTGAGCACGGGTGGGAGGCGCAAGGTGCCTAGCTCGGCATCGCGCGTGACGGAGGTCCGGTTCGATCCGGCTCCCGGGGCGGCAGGAAGCACGGGCCTTCTTGGGTGGATCCGCTTCCGTCTGGGCCCGCTGCGACTCGACGGCATCGCCCTGAGGCGGTCCAGGGACGGTCGGACGTACCTGGCCTTCCCCGAGCGTCGCACGTCCAGGGGCGCCTTCCCGTACATGGCTCCGCCGGACCGGGCGGCTCGCATAGAGATTGAGGGCCAGGTCTTCGCGGCCTTGGGACTGGACCAGGAGCCCACGCCGTGACGTGGCCCGCACGCGCCCTCGCGGCCGCGCAGTCGGACTCCGGGGCCTCCGAGCCGAGCGCGCAACACACGGCCACACAGCGCGCCACAGGGGCCGCTGTGGAGCTGCTGGAGCGGCTCGCAGAACACCAGGCCGAAGCCGCCAAGATCGCCCAGGAACTGGCCCAGATTCTCGCAACACAAGTTGCTGAACCGGCCCCGGACGAGCGTGCATGCAACCCCGTGGAACCGCAGCCGTTCCTGACCGTTGCCGACCTCGCCGAGCGCCTGAACGTGGCCCCCGGAACCGTCCGCCGGTGGAGGCGGCAGAGCCTGCTCCCGCCGGGCATCGACCTCGGCGGGGTGGTCCGGTGGCGGCCCGAGGTGATCGAGGCGTGGATCGCCGAGCGGGAGGAGGGGGCCCGGTGAACCGGGGGCGCGCACTCGGCCCCGGCGCGCTGCGCAAGCGGGGCAAGGTCTGGGTCCTGGACTGGACCTCGGCCGACGGCCGCCGGCTGCGCAAGGTCCTCGGCGGCGACCGGCGCACGGCCGAGCGCATCCGGGCCGAGCTGATCCGGGCGCGCGACCTGGAGCTGGCCGGCATGGGGGCCGAAGGCGGCCAGGAGAAGCTGCTGGCGGAGCTGCTGGAGGAGTACCTCCCTGATCTCCAGGCCCGGGTCACGCCGACGCACTTCAGGAACGTCGAGCAGCGGCTCCGCCACGTGGTCGAGGGCCTGGGCGAGAAGCGGGTCGGAGACCTGCGGCCGATGGATGCCGTGCGGGTGCGGAGCGAGGCCACGGCGGCGGGGGCCAGCAACAGGACTGCGAACCTGCTGATCGACCGGCTGCGCGCCATGCTGCGTTGGGCCGAGGAGAATGAGCTGATCGGCGTGAACCCGATCCGCAGGCTCAAGCGCCTGCCAGAGACCCGTGACCACCAGAAGTACCGGCGGCGCGCGCTGACCGAGGAGGAGATCGCCCGGCTGCTCGCCGCCTCCGAGGCCGACGACGCCGAGTGTGCGATCCGCTGGCAGCTCGGCCAGGTCTACGGCGGGGGGGCCAAGGCCCGGCCCGGGTCCTTGCGCGTGCCCCAGACGCCGTTCTGGACCGCGCTCCTGGAGACTGGCGCACGCTACGGCGAGCTGCGCCAGGCCACGTGGGGGGACGTTGACTTCGATCGGGGGGAGCTGCTCCTCCGCTCCGAGAACACGAAGTCGCGCAAGCAGCGCGCGATCCCGCTGCGCCCCGAGACCATCGAGGCCCTGCGCCGCCTCCGTGCGCTCCACCAGCGCGTGTACGGGCGGCTCGCGACCGTGGCCGACCCGATCTGCCTCTCGCCCGACGGGCGACCCTGGGGGCGCTACACGACGAACTGCATCAGGATCCTGCGTCGCGTTGTCGAACGCGCCGGTCTCGCCTGGATCGATCAGCGCGGCGAGAAGCTGGACGTTCATGCGCTCAGGCACACGGCCACGACGCGCCTGCTGCGCAACGGCGCCGGGCTCGCAAGAACCCAGCGTGTGATCGGCCACAGCGATCCGAAGCTGACAGCCGCGGTGTACGGGCACCTGGAGGCCGACGACCTCCGCGACGCCGTCGAGGCCCTGCCGCCGCTGCGCGCCGCGCACACGAACACCGCCGCCTCGTAGTGGGGCAGCACTTACCCATGGAGACCTATCCGATGACCGACACCGCCACCAAGACCCGCACCCGCCGCACCCCCGAGCAGAAGATCGCCGACCTCGAAGCGCAGATCGCCCGCGTGAAAGCCCGCGCCGCCGCCAAGGAGGCCAAGGCCAGCGACGAGGGGAAGACGTTCCTCGCGGCGGTGAAGGCCGTGGACAAGGCGCTGCGCGTGGCCGAGGACGCGAAGGACAAGGACATGGTCCACACGCTGGAGACAGCCAGGGCGGCGCTGGGAGAACACCTGGTCGCAATGGGCGTGCGCGCGCCCGATGCCCGGGTCCGGCACGACCGCAAGGCCGGAGCGCCGGCATGATCCAGCTCCACGAGACAGCGATCGGGCGGAAGTTCTACGAGCGGGATGTACCGGAACTGATCCGGCAACTCGCAGGGATACGGGCGGCTCTGGAGAGGCTGGCCGACCGGGAAGCCGTCCGCGAGCTGGACGAAGGGGCTGAGGGGCCGGGTCAGAAGCCGGAAGGGCCACGTGGCCACCAGGCGTCACCCGAGGTCTGAGCACGAGACGCCCGCCGTCCGGGGGTCTCGCGGAAGACCCAGGGCTTGGTCTGGCTGAACGCTGTGAGGGCCGCGCTGGGGGAGCACCTCGCGGCGATGGGGGTGAGGGCGCCGGTGAGCAAGGGGTCGAGCTAGCGGGCTGACAGTTCCGCTACTCGGGGAAGATCCTCGGCCCTACCGGCCCCGAATCGGGGGCCGGTGATAATGTCTGCGATGTACGACTACACACCTGATCGGGGCATGCCGCCGACAAGTGAATCAGCAGAGTCGCGTTGTAGGAGCATCGAGTGGAGGATTAGCCATGCGAACAACCAAGGGACTTGTCGCCCTTACCATTCTGATAGCGGCCCTGGCAGCACCTCAGGACGTGCGTTCCTTCAGGGTGCTATCGGGTCTCCAGGTCGAGTACTTTGCTCACCCACGAGACTTCGTGCAGTTTCAAGACACCTATGCTGTGCCGCAAGGAAAGCGCTTCGTAGTTACCGCGCTCGGCCGAACAACAGTCGGGCCCGGCAACTGTGAGCTTCATGTCCAAGTAGATGGAGTTCGTGAGTACTCACAGTACGGCAGAGATCCCTCAATGGAGTCAGCTCCGCTAGGACTGGTAGTGCACGGCGGCAGCAACATGTCCATCACATTCACAGGTAACGGGGCCTGTTCAGGAGGTCCAGGCCAAGTATGGGGCTATTTGGTAAACGATATACCGCCGGCTGAATCGGCCGTGAGGCTGCCGTTTCCGCCACACCTCCACGAGTCTGTGATCGTACGTGAGGGTGCCCCTTTTGTAGTTCCCGCGGAGAAGATCTTCGTTGCCACCGGACTAGCTGGAACGTCTGACGATGGCGTCGCTACAAGCAGCGACTGCCCTCGCACCGTATACGTCGTGGCAACTGGTGGCCTTCGGTTCGAAGTCAAGAACGGAAACCTCAATCCTCCTGCGGGGGGCCTTCAAGAAGCTGGTGGTGTAGTCCCCATCCCCCCTGGTTTTACAGTGCCAGCGGGCGGTTCGGTAAACGTATTCAGCTCTGGTCCGGGATGCGATGACAATGGGCGCGTGTGGGGCTACCTAGTCGACGCGTAGTTAGATGGTCTCGCCCAAGATCAGCAAGGTCCTATCAGGTGTCGCCGGCGAGTACTTCGTGGCAGCCGAGTTGTCGCGCCGCGGCTACATCGCATCGATTACGTTGCGGAACACGCAGAACATCGACATCATCGCGTCAAATCAGAGTGGCACGCGGTCGGTTGCAATCCAGGTCAAGACCAACCAGGGATCCCACCGACAGTGGCTGCTCACCAAGAAGGCCGAGACCATGGAGGCTGAGAACCTGTTCTACGTCTTTGTGAGTCTGAATGGCCCGGAGGGGACGCCGTCATACTACGTCGTTCACTCATCAACCGTAGCCGAGCACTGCCGCAAGACTCACAAGGCATGGCTCTCAGGGTCGAAGCGAGATGGAACCGCTCGGAAGGACTCCAGCATGCGCGTCTTTCGAGACACGGATGCTCGCTACCTTGGAGCGTGGGACAACCTCGGGATCGGCTAGCAATTGCGTAGAGAGGTCATGTGGCGATACCCCCGGGAATAGAGCGAGAGCACGTCGAGGCCGCCATTCGGGCCATCGATCAAGGTGAGGGCGCCGCATTCGGCACCCCAACCAGGTACGTACTCCGCTACGGCGGTCGAGAGTATGCGCCGAAGGCCGTCATCGGGGTTGCGGCAAGGGCTGTCTTGGGGCGGGCACTTGAACCCACTGAGTTCAGCAGCGGCATTGCCCCTGGTCAGGCGGTCCACCTGCTCCGCCAGCTCGGCTTCGACGTAGATGAGCGGGCGGAGGGACCACACACCACGTCCAGCGGCAGCGCCTGGGCCATCCTGTGCAACCCGCAGGTCTACGATATCGAGCGTGCCAGTCAGGAGCTCGACGAGGATGCATGGACCCTGGCTACCGGCACGCCCGAACCTGGCGACCGCCTCGTGCTGTGGAAGACGAAGGGGAGGTCCAGCACGAGAGGGGTGGTTGCACTCGGCGAGGTCCTCGCTGCACCGGAGGTGATCCCGCCTCCGCCGGAGTCGTTGCCCTTTTGGATATCGGAACCCGGCGATGAACCGAAGCGCCGCATCCGCTTTCGCTACATCCGAGCGTCAGGAGTCCCGCTGTGGATCAGCGACGACAGATCTGGGCTCCTCGAAAGTCTGACCGTCTCCCGAGCTCAGGGCAGTGGCCTCTTCAAAGTCACTGATGACCAGTGGGCCGAACTCATCAGGTTGCTAGGGGCGCTGCCGAGCGAGACGAAGAGCAGGACGCGTCAGAACCCCGCGTGGACTCGTGACGAACTAATCCTCGCGCTCGACCTCTACTTTCGATTCCCACCCGGCACGATCAGCCAGTCACACCCCGAGGTGGTAGCACTCAGCAACCTGCTGAACACGCTTCCGATTCATGGCAGACGGCCAGCTGGTGATCGGTTCCGAAACCCGAACGGCGTGTACATGAAGATGTGCAACTTCCTCGCCATAGACCCTGGCTACGCAGGCAAGGGACTGACATCGTTCGGGCGCGAAGACCAGAGAGTGTGGGAGGAGTTTTCAGGAGACAAGGACCTGCTCTCGTCGCTTGCTCGTTCGATTCGAGACGGAGCGAACACAGTCCAGGCCACTTGGGATCCAGACGAAGACGAAGAGAGCTTCCCAGAGGGCCGGGTGCTCTACAGGCTCCACCGGGCTCGGGAACGAAGTGCGAAGCTCGCAAAGAAGAAGAAGCGCCAGGTCCTGAAGCAAACTGGCTGTCTCGCCTGCGAGGTGTGCGGGTTCGACTTCAGCCGTCAGTACGGCGAGCTAGGCGCGGGGTTCATCGAGTGCCACCACACGAAGCCGCTGTCGGAGCTAGACAGTCCCGCTGATGTTCGCCTGGGCGACCTCGTGGTCCTCTGTTCGAACTGCCACCGCATGGTCCACCGGAGGCGCCCATGGCTCTCGGTTGCGGACCTGAGCGCCCTACTCCGATGAATCCAGGGAATGGTCCCTACTGTGAAGCCTTGAGCTGAACGCGCGTGTCGCCGCCCGGAGGCAAAGGCCAGTAATGAGGGGAAGGCGTTCTTCGCCGCAGTCATGGCCGTGGACGAGACGCTGCGAGTCGCCAAGGACGTGAACGACAAGCGCATGGCCCAAGCGCTGGAGACAGCGCGGGCGGCGCTGGGAGAACACCTGGTGACGATGGGCGTGCGCGCGCCGGCCGGCCTCAGGTAACCGAGTAGGCATGAACAGGAGCGGTTGGCTAAGACCTAATCCGACAAGTCGAGCGCTCGGATACGGCTATCGAAGATCTTCTTGAAGCGGAGGACTCGGTCCACCACCCAAGAGTGGTATTCCTCAAGCTGCTCACTAGAGTCTTCAATCGTTCCATCGCGGTAGCATGCGACACGGCAAGCACGCTTTCCATCGAGTGCTTCCCACTCCAACTCATCGCCAAGCTCTCGGGAGAGTTCTTCGCGATCAGCATACAGGGACCTAAAAGCGCGGTCATTGTGATCGCCGTCGCCAGTATCAATATACAGCTCTGTCCGAAGCCGGCCCCGAAGAGCGAAGCTGATTGCGTAGGTGAACCCACGGTGGCCGGATGTAAAACTGAACCAGTTCTGCGGCTGGCTTGCGCGCGCGTTGGTGAATCGGTGTTTTTCACGGAGCTCGTCGATCACTCCCTGGAAGAACTCACGATACCGTTCCTGCTTCGAGCTCAGTTCGCCATCCCGCGGCTTGGGACGCTGCCTGCGCGACCAATCATTCGGAGCAGCGACTAGCCTGAAGTTAGCGGCAGGCTTCGACCCATCGATCTGTACCACCTCCACTACCGCGCCAAAGAAATCGGTAGCGGTTCCGTGCCCACGATTAAGCCAGTCAAGTGCCTGTCTGTGCTCTTCCCGAAACTCCGGGGATACCCAGACGATGACCCTTGCGTCGAGTCCCGCTGCATACGTGAGGAGTTGCCCTAGGTGGCTGTGATCGGTCGGGGCAAGCTGATTCTCGATCAATACGAGGCGCTGCGACCCCAGGTCCTTAGCGATTACATCCGCAGAGAAGTCCCCTATAGGGGCTTCTTGGTCAACGAGCTCAAGCTCAAGCCCGAGTACGCCAGCAAGGAGATCAAGGTGCTCCGCAAGCCAGGGGGTGAAGTTGAGCGCCTCGTGTGGCCAGACGGACCTAGGGTCCAGCCTGGTCAGTGAGCCAAGGAGTTCTGTCAAGGCAAGCGTCCTCTCGTAGGCTTCGTGTGGTTGAGCCGGTCAGGGACAAATCGTGAACTGCACCGCGTCCGTCAGCCCGTCCCCGAACCCCGCGGGGTCCTGCGGGTCGCGCTGCCGGATCTGGGCGTAGATGGTCTGGCCGGGGAACAGCAGCACGTCCTGGCCACTCTGGATGCGCTTGTTGAAGCCGATGACCAAGCGGCCGGTGCAGGGGGGCGTGCCGGGGGACTTCGCGAACTTCGGGGGAAGCAGGCGTGCGAGCGGAGCCTTCACGCACAGCGTGCCGCCGTGGTAGCCAAGCATGTTCTTGTTGAACCCGTAGATGAGGAAGCCGGCCTCTCCGGGGAGAACGTCGTTGGCGATGATCTCGAACGGCTCGGTGCTCGTCGCGCTGGGGAAGCCGTTCGTGGTCAGGAAGGGCACGCAGCCCAGGGAGTTGGTCTTGCCGTCGCAGTACGTGAAGGGGTCGCCGCAGTAGGTCGGGTCGAATGGAAAGACGCCAATGTCTGCTCGGGAGCCATCGGGATCGCCGGGGCTCGAAGGGTCGCCTGCGTCAATGCAGGGGGAGTCGGGCAGCAGGTTGAAGTCCCCGATAGGGGCCCCCCAGAAGCGCGGACGAGCATCCAGGATGCCGGCTCCTGGCCAGCCACCCTCGACAATAGAGTAGGAGGCGGATGCTGAGCCACCCAGAGCGTCTTGCGTCGTGAACCCATCGCAACCCGTGAGGTAGTTGGCCCAGACGACCGAGTTCAGGATGGTCGAGTCAAGAGCTCCTGCTCCGCCTGATCCATACGTTGAGTTTCCCCAAATGACGCTGTGCTGGATCATGACCGGCCCGCGCACTCCGCCGCCAGCAGCCTCATTCAAGACGCCTTCTTGGGCAGGGCCCACGACAAAACAGAGGGGGTTCCCAGTCACATGGTTATCTGCGACAACGGACCTCTCCACCCGCGTTCCGAATCCCGCGGAGATGCCTGCTCCGGATGATGGGAAGATGCCCGTATCCGTGAACGACTCATTGTTAGCGATGACGCAGTCAGCAAGTTCTACGGGACCGAATCCCTCAACATGGATGCCTCCGCCCCTGCGTGTCGCGAGATTGCCGGTGATCTTCGAGGAGTCAATAAATGCACTCCCCGAGACATGTATGCCACCACCATTGTGGGCGTCAGGGCCAGCTCGATTGTCCTCCACTGAAATATCGTTGGCAAACAATGTTCCTCCGATAGCCAGTCCGCCGCCGTTGAAATAGGCAAAGCTATCGCGGATTGTGCAGCGATTGAGTGTAAGCACGCCGCCGGCTCTCACCAAGATCGCTCCGCCGTCGCCGGCCGTACAGTTGCCTTCGAAGACAGAATCTGCTGCCTCAACGATTGCCGCTTGTACATCTAGGGCTCCACCCCCGAAGCTGGAGTGGTTGTCAATGAAAGTACACGCATCGAATTCCGCTCCGCCGCCGTTGATGAGAACGGCGCTGCCGGGAGCCCCGGAGATCCCGAAGCAGGGGTTTCCCGCGTTGTTGCTGACGAAGTCATTTCGGACAAACTCAGGATCTGACGAGTCGGAAGCAACTGCATGCCCAAAGAGTCCGCATTGATTGTCTAACCAGTTGCAGTCCACGAATCGTGGGGCCCCTCCCTCGATGAAGCATGCGCCACCATTGAAGACGCCAGAGTACTCTTCATTGCCTTGAAATGTGCAGTCGGTGAACTCGGCAGTCGAAGCGAACAGGTAGACAGCTCCACCCATTGCCGCGGTGGAGAACCCGGTCACCGTGCACTCACTAATGCTAGGCGAGGCTGATGCAATCAGCACAGCCCGGCCAGATGTGGGCGTACCGGAGGTGGAGTTGATGAGCGCAAATCCTTGGAGTAGGGATGCGCGGCTCTCACCGGAAGTGAAAGATACGACTGGCGTGGAACTCGATGAGCCTCCATCCAGAGTGGTCTGCTGCGCACCCATTTGACTGCGAACCTCGATCGCTTTCCCGAGGAAGTCAATCGTCTCCTGGTAGGTGCCAGGGAGCACGAGCACCGTGTCCCCCGGCAGCGTGCTCCCCTGGCTGATCGCGTACTGGATGCTCGTGTACGGGTCTGCCTGCGTCCCCGTTCCAGGGGGCGTCCCGTTCACGTCTACGTACCAGGTGGTCTGGGCCTGGGCGGCTAGGGCGAGGACGGCGACGGCGGCAGCGATGCGGAGAGTCAATTGGGGCCTCCCGGGGTGCGGAGGAACCATGCTAGCGGCGGGCGGGGAACCGGGGGCGGGAACCCGGGGACCTCGCGCGTCCGGGCGGCCCCGAATCGAGCATGCCCCTAGGCCGGGCTGTCGGTGGGGGATACTGTCGGGGGCGTCAGCCTGCAAACGGAGCCATCCGCATGCCCGCCACCGACCCCCGCATCCGAGTCCTCACCGACCAGTTCGTCGCGGACCTCACCGAGGTCATCCACGAGGCGGCGCTGGAGGCCGCCAGGGAGGCGCTGGAGGGCGCGGGGGCCACTGCTAGGCCCAAGCGCGGCAGGAAGCGCCTGACCGTAAGGCGCGCCGCCAAGCCCGGCCGCACGAAACGGGTCAGGAAGGTCCTCCCCAGGAAGGGTGATCGGGTGAGTGGGGGCCGGCAGCGACGGTCAGCCCAGGACGTGGATGATATCGCCGGCGCGGTGCACGCCTGCGTGCGGGCGAACCCGGGCTCTAGCGTGGGCGAGATCGGCGAGGCCCTGAAGCTCACCACGAAGGCCCTCCGCCTCCCAATCCAGAAGCTCCTCCTCGACGGCAAGCTCCGCACCGAGGGCGAGAAGCGCGGGACGCGGTACTTCGCCGGCACGGGTGGTGCGCGCAAGGAGGCTCCGAGGAAGACGACGGGCAAGAAGCGGGCGACCAGAAAGGCCAGCCGGTGAGAGGCGTGATTAGGAAAGAGAGCCGCAACCTCGTCCACCCCTCGAGGAGGCCACGTTCTCGGCGGCGCAAGGCGCATTGGGGGCAGGCAAGTGGCCAAGCAATTGGTTCCTAGGCACATCTTCGTCGACCACAGCAACATGTGGGGTGGCGCGCGCTTGGCGTCTAGGATCTTGTCACCTGACCAGCCCGACATGTCTGCACGAGTGAAGATCCGCGAACTCGACACCGTGCTTGGAGGGCGTCGGCAAGGGACGTCCACGAAGATCGTCTCTGGAGGCATCCCACCCGGCATGGAGGGCGTGTGGGCGGAGTACGAGCGATGCGGGTATGATACTCAGCGGCTCTTTCGGGACGAACACTGGAAGGAACGAGGAGTTGATCACTCGATCATCGGTCACATGTGGCGTCTCTTGGCCAAGGCTCGCGAAGCTCCCACGCACCTTGTGTTGGCGAGCGGCGATGGAAAAATAAACGAGTTTGGTACGAGCTTCTATGAGGTGATCAAGGACGTCTTAACAAGGCAAGAGTATGGAGCCTGGTCCGTAACGCTTGCCTCCTTTCACTGGCCCGACAGTACTCACAACGTCCGATCTCCAACGAATAGTCGGATGCGTCGCCTGGTTGAAGAAAGCTCGCGCGGTGAATTCGTCAACCTCCACGACTTCTTCGATCGAGTCGTATTTCATAGGGCGTGGGAGGAGCGCCCCGGAGCATGAGCCAACCTACGGGCGGGTGGATACGCGGGTTCGAGTCGTCTGGACGGCGTGAATTTACCAAGGATCGTGCGATTGGTCAGTGCTCCGCCTCGGCGCTCAACACGCGCTTGACGTTAGATGCAGATCAGTTGCGGCAAGTAACGGGGCGTTCAGGATGACACTAGAGCCGATCACCGTTGCCTTCGACCTGTACGCCGACCGTCTCCCAACGCACCCAAACCATGTCTACCTCGATTTCCTGCGAACAGTACAGCATCACGCGATTGACAGTGCTCCATCAACGGTCTCGTGCCTTGTGGCGGCTCCAGCCCGCCGATGGGATCAAAGGTCTTCATGGATTGAGATGTTTGCCCTGGGTAGCTTCAGGAGTGCCGGACGAGTCACCTGGCAACTCGCACAATTCCTAGCTCCGTTCTACTTGGACGCAGGGGTTCTTCCTATTGTATCTCCAATAGCTAAGTCGAGCTTGGATCGGCTTGGAGACACCAGGGCTCGGCTGCGCGTATCTAAGATCGGTATGCTGGCATTCTCGCGAGAGAGACACCATGGATCCTGATCTCAGGGACGCCTACCTTCAGATCTGTGACCGTTCACTTAGGGCCGCAGATGCGAGTAAGGCTGCTCGGGTTCACGAGAAGTCATGCTTCTTGTCTTATCACGCCCTTGAGTCGCTTGGAGGTGCATTCGCTGCTTCTCGCGGGCACAGCTATCCGCGTGGTCATCAGGGCAAAATGAACTGCTTCGTGTCCCTTGTGAGGCCTACAAAGCACGCGAGGTCAACGGCCGCACTTGCAATAATGCTGTCATCCCTGAGGAACCGAGCTCTCTACCCTTCAGCAGACGGACGCGGGGCTATCAGAGGCCCAAGCGTCGCCGTCACTGAGGCAAGCGTGCGGGACATTCCGAAGAGGGTGCGAGGGCTGGCCGCGCGATTGCGCAGACTCATGTAGCGTGTCGCTCAGCAGGAGAGCCCCCTGTTCGTCCGAGGGGACATTGCCGGGTTTCAAGTGGGCAGGTGCTGGTGCATCGATCCTACGAACTCCTCGATACTACCTGGAGTGCAACAACGGGTCGACTCACGCTTTCACGGGCGTCTACTCTATAGAGTGAACACCCGGCCGCCTAGCAGCGGATGGATGAAGCACCGCCCTTAGCTACAGGTAGTCCCTCTTGAACCTTTTGAGGTAGCCGTGGGCCACCTTGATGTCTTGCGCGCTGGGGACGGGGGCATCGTGCTTGCCTGGGTTCATGTTGACGCGAATCGTCTCCAGCTTGCCTGGCTCATCAGGCTTTAGCAGTGGCCGCACCTTCGTGATGAGGCCCTGGAGTAGCTCCTTCTTGTAGTCCGATACAAGCGCAGCGTTGTCACCTTTAGCTCGTCGGTCTCTCACGAGAAGCTCCTTGCAAAAGCGCTCCGCAGCATCCCGAACCAGTTCGGACGCTGTCTTTCTCGGCGCCGGATGAACATTGTTCAGGTAAGGCTGAATTCGCGCCAAGATGGCCTCGAAGCCGTCGCTCGTCTTGTTGATAGATACTCCAGTAGTCGGGTCACGGAGCACCTGAAAGCAGTCGATATCGAGATGCTCGAACAAGTTCGCCATGTCCTTGAGCATCGACTGGTCCTGAGTCATCACCACGACCTGCACACCATCGTTCATCAACTTCGGAACGACAGAGTGGATGAAGTACGGGCGATGGTC
>JAUIEE010000037.1 GCA_030428965.1 bacterium
CCGCAGCCAGGAAGTTGCCTTCGGCATGGGCGCGCTGCACGGCGCCGACCTTGGCCTGAATGCGCTCCCGCACGAAGCTCTCGTAGGTCTTGCCCAGCGAGATGGCCGTGGAGAGAGCGGCCTGGTAGTCCCCCTGCTTGAGGAGCAGCTGCAGCTTCATGGTGCTCTTGGGCCAACCGGTGATCGGCTGGGCCACGGCGCCCTCGAGCGCCTTCTGCAGCGTGCGATCGTCGAGGCGTGCGGGGTGCCCGCTCCAGGCGATGATCCCATGCGGATCGATCAGCACGGCGAAGGGAATCGAGCGCACGTTGAAGTAGTCCCCGAGCCAGCCCGTGGGGTCGTACGCGTACGGATGGCGGACTCCGTGCTTGCGGGTCCAGGCTTCGGTTTCGTTTCGGCCTTCATCGGTCACGCCGACGATCGTCAAGCCCTTCGCCTGGTACTTCGCCTGCAGCGAGTTCATGCGAGAGACCTGGGATTCGCAGGCGTGACACCAGTAGGCGAAGAACTCGAGCAGGATCGCTCGGCCGTAGAAGTCGTCCAGGGACGTGGCTTCGGTGTGGGTGAAGCCTTGCAGGTTGGTGCGCGGCATCGGCGTTCCCACCGCTTGCCCCAGGGCCGGAGAGGCAAGGAGCGCGAGCGCTAACGTGGCGAGGGTGCGTTGCAACATGGTGATCGTCCGCGAGGTGAGCGCCCTGGAAACGGCCCAGGGCATCTGGCCTCTCATCGGAGTTCCGAGCCGGCGGTCCTCACCCAACCCCGGAGGAATGGGACCCGAGGGGCCGGGAGGGAAACCTGTTCCGGGTAGACTGGCGAAGCGTCTCCGCCGATCTCGTCCCAACGAAAGGCTTTCCCATGACGATCCCTCGCAGGCTCGAACTCTTGCTCGCTCTCGGGTTTCTCTCGACCGCATGCATCCATACCCACGTCAGCAGTGGGCGGCAAGACGGGCTCGATTCGACCTCCTACGCCCGGGTCGACGTGGCCATCGATCGGGTGCACGAAGACCTGTCGCCTTGCCTGCATCGGGCCGTGGAACGCTTCGGCGAGCGTGCCGGGCTGCGCCTGGTCCCCGTTCAGCGCGGGGGAGCCTCGCTGGAGCTGTGTCTGCGCGACTGTGCAGAACGGGGGAGCGAGGCTCTGGTGTGGTTCGAGCAGTCCGGCGGTGGGCGGGAGATCCGAGACGTGTCCGGGACCAACACGGTGGTCGGCAGCGGTGTCGGATCCGTGCGCTGGGACACGGTCGAGGTGACCCCCTGGGTGAGCTTCGACGTTCAGGTCTGGGATGTCGAGACGGGTCAGGCGACCTGGTCGGGGAGCGTACGTTCCGAAGGACCGAAGGAAGCCACCTGGGAGAAGCTCGCCACGAAGGCGGTCGAGAAGTCCCTGAAGCGGCTCGAGTACGAAGGTTGGTTCAGGAAGGGGCCTAGTCCTTCGTCTCGAGCGGGTGATAGCGCTCGTTGAGGAAGCGACCCCACTTGCGGTCGAAGGGGTCGACGGCTCGAACCTGCTCTTCGTTTAGGTAGACGGGGAACCCGGCGTTGGCCCAGGCGAAGATGGAACCCTCCAGGTTCCTCACCTTCGAAATGCCGCGTTTCGCGAGCTTCTCGGCCATCTCCGCCGAGCGCCATCCCACGGAGCAGTAGACGACGACGTTTGCTTCCGGGCCACCGATGAGCTCGAGGGCCGCTTCCGGGGTCTCGGCGTGCACGGCGCCGGGCAGGTGGCTCAGCTCGTACTCCCGCGCCGATCGGGTATCGATCACGAGGGGCGCGGCACTGCTCGCCAACTCCCCCAGGAGTTCCACGGGGCTCAGGCGTGCCACCTTGGGAAAGCGCCGGCGTAGGTCTTCGGTCAAGCGTCCCAGCTCTCGATGTCCGCCTCCCTGGACGTACAGGCGCGCGGCCTGTTCGTGTCCCTTGGAGGAGAAGCCCATGCGGTGGGCCTCGTCCAGGGCCCGCTCCCAGGGAACGTGCTCATCGAGGACCCGGTGGGGGAGCCAGGCTGCGCTGACCCTCTGGGACGAGGCGCAGTGCAAGAGGACCGGACCCTCGCGATCGCCGAGCTCGCGACGAATCTCGGTCAAGAGGGCGTCGGTCATCTCGTCGGGGGCGCCGAAACCCAAGGTCTGGTAATCGACTCCGAGCTCCCTGAGCTTCTCCCCCTCTGCGTACCCGCGGTCCTCCGACGGTCGTCTCAGGTCGATCACCCGGCCCACGCCCTCGTTCACGATCAGGTGCTCGAGAGCGCCGGCATCGGGCTGCCCGCCCAGCCACAGGTTGCCCACTCGATGCAGAGGGGCCACCCCGTGCACTTCGACCGTTTCCACCGGTGCAGGGCGAGGCGCCTGGGGCAGCGGATCGGTCCGGGCGAGGAAGGGGAGCAGGATCGAGAGCGCCGAGAGCATGGCCTTGTTCCTGGAGATGGCGGAGGCGGGGGGAGAGGTCGGATGCAGGGAGCTAGCGGGGGACGATGCGGAACACCTCGCCCCCGTCGTAGTCGAGGATCAGTACCTCGCCCAGGCCGTCCAGGCCAAAACTCGACACGCGACCGATGTCCCAGCCTCCACGAGGCACGAGCTCCTCGGTTCGGTCCTGGTGTTCGTGGACCGTTCCGCTGCCCGGATCGAACAGGAAGGAGTGGATGCGGCGATCTGCCCAGGTTCCGTAGAAGGAAGTGCCGTCGAGCCCGTCGATTGCGTGGCCCCGGTAGACAGGACCTGCGATCACCGCCTTGCCAGGGGTGTTGGCGAGATCGAGGATCGGGGCCCGATAGGCGGAGCTGAAGCATGGGGGAAGATCGGGGGGGCATTCGCCCAGTCCACCGTTGGCGTTGCACGCTCCGCCTTCCATGCGCGGCCATCCGAAGTCCGTTCCCCCGATGCCGGCGAGCTCGAAATCGATCTCCTCGCGTTCGTGGAAGCCCACGTCTCCGATGTAGACGTCTCCGGTCGTACCATCGAAGTAGAAGCGCCACGGGTTGCGAAGGCCCGAGAACCAGATCTCGGGTAGGGCACCGGAAGTGCCCAGGTACGGGTTGCCGGGAGGGACGGCGTAGGGGCTCGTCCCGTCGACGTCGATGCGCAGCAGCTTGCCGAGCCAGGTGGACAGGTCGGGGGCCGAGCAGAAAGGATCCAGAGGTCCGCCTCCATCTCCGAACGCTACATAGAGGTAGCCGTCCGGGCCGAACTGGAGCGTGCCTCCGTTGTGGTTCGCGAAGGGCTGCGCCTGAACGAGCACGATCTGCTCGCTGTTCGGGTCGGCCTGGTCCGGGTTCGCGCTCCGGGTTTCCCAGCCAGAGACGACTGTGGCTCCGTCCAATCGCGTGTAGTTGAGGAAGAAGCGACCGTTCGTTGCGTACTGGGGGTGGAAGGCCATTCCCAGGAGGCCGCGCTCCAGTGCCCCCATGGAGGCCACCTGGCCTTGGATGTCGAGGAAGGGAGGATCTAGGACCTGGCCGTCCTCGACGATCGAGACGCGGCCCGGCTTCTGGACCACGAACAGGCGCACGTCGCCGGAGGGAGCTCCGACCCACACCGGTTCGAACAGACCTCCGACTACGCGCTCGGTGGTCAGTCGCGGGACCGGTCGGAACGGCCGTTGGGTCTCGAGCTGGTGTCCTTGGCTCGGTGCCTGGAGGAGCAAGAGACAGAGAGTGGCGAGCATGTTCGGCCTCCTTGGGGTCCTGGGAGTGCAGGGTAGCAGCAGCGTCCCTGTCCCGTGGACCGACGTCCGATTCCTTTCCGCATCGCTCCTGTATCGGGGCTCTGGCGAGCCGCCGGAAGGCCCCGAAGGAGCTTCTGGGGGCTCCCCTGCGACCCCAAGCCGGGACAGGATCAAGAACGCCCCCGCAAGAAACCGATGGCAACAGGATGGTAGCTACAGGCAGGAAGACCTTCGTGGTGCTGGCGAGTTTGGGGTCGCTGGCCCTGGGGACCCTGGGAACCCTCGGCGTCCGTCACTCCCCCCAGCAGGCCACCGTCTTCGCGGAGAGGTACGACGAAGCGAACTTCCGTTCGATCGCGGTCGGAGCCCCGACCAGCGAGGTCCGTGAGCGCCTGGGCGCGCCGGTGAGCGAGTCGTCTGGCCCGCAGCTCGACTACCTGCACTACAGCGCTCCCGTGGCGAGTGCCGCGCACATGGTTCGACGCACGCTGGCCGTCGATCCTGGGACCCAGCGCGTGGTGGAGATCGACGATCGGGTGGTCTTCGACTACCTGGCCCACTGGGCCTCCGGGGGCTTGCGCAAGCGGTGACGGCCCCTGGGCTCCACGAGGGTCCTTTCGCCGGCAGTCACGGGCGACGACGGACCTGCGGCTCGGTGCGTCGGGCAAGAGCGCGGGACGACGAGCAAGCTCCAGCTGGACTTGCGTCCAGGCCCGTTCCCCGCAACCGGGGCACGACCGTCCAGTCCGCGGGCCTGTTTCCTGCCCCAGGGCCGCTCGGTCGATTTGTCGAGTCCGGCCTGATGAGGAGCCACTGGTACGAGTAGGCGTGCCGCGGGCTCGCTGCCTTGGGCTATGCTCTGCGGAGATGTTCCGGTTCGATACGCCCACCGCCCACCTGCGCTCGATGGCCTTCTGGGAAGGCATCTCCTACCTGGTGCTCCTGGGGGTAGCCATGCCCCTCAAGTACCTGGCCGGAATGCCCTTGGCGGTGCGCATCGTGGGTTCCTTGCACGGCGCCCTGTTCGTCTGGTTGATGCTGCTCATCCTGGCCGGCCTGCGTTCGCGGGGGCGAAGCCTGGGGTGGGGAGCGAAGATCTTCGTGGCCTCGCTGATCCCCTTCGGAACCTTCGCCCTCGACGGGCAGCTGAAGCGCGAAGACGAGGAGTTCCGCGCCGGCCAGGCGGAGGGCGCCTAGGCTCGATTCGCCGTCTCGGGGAGCGGAACTATCTCCCCGGAGCGGGCCCCGCGTGCTCGAGCACCTGGCCCTTGGAAGGCTCGCCCCGCCGGACGAGCTTGCCGTCCGAAAGGTAGTTCAGGAACTGCGAGGGAAGCCCCTCGCCGTCGTTGAAGGTGGGCGTGTTCTGCAGGTGATAGTGCAGGTGCGGTTCGCTCGTGTTGCCGCTGTTGCCAGCCAGCCCCAGGGGCGTGCCCGCCTCGACCCTGTCTCCGGTTTCGACCAGCAGGCTGCCCTGCTTGAAGTGGGCCAGGAACGAGAACTCGCCGTTCTCGTGGTCGATGATGACGTGGTTGCCGAGGGCCTGGTTCGCGTTCATCCTGCCGGGCACGTTGTCCTTGACGTCCTTGGCCGACGAGACGACCACCCCCTTGCCGGGGCTGACCAGCGGCTTGCCGAAGCAGTAGTAGTCTTCGTTGCGCTTCCCCTCGCCGGCGTGGGTCTTGCCGTCCCGGAAGATGAGCAGGTCGTAGGCGAAGCGCTGGTCGGGGTAGGCCGTGTGGTAGTTCTCGTCCAGGGTGCGACCACCCCAGAAGACGTGCCAGGGCTCGTCGAAGGGCAGGCGCAGTTCGGTCTTCGTCCTGTAGTCCAGGAAGCGGCTCTCGGCTTCCTTGGCCACGGGGGTCAGGAGGAAGGCCAGGATGGTCCGGTCCTGGTCGAACTGCCAGAGGAACTCGAGGGGGTCGTCCAGCTTGGAGAAGTGAGCCTGGCGCTTGTAGGCCCAGCCGCCCGGGAGCTCGAGCACCTTCTCGGACACGAGTTCGGTCTCTTCACCCACCTGGGACACCAGGGCAGCGTGGGTGCGCCCCAGGCCCTCCACGGATCCGCCGAGGGCCGTGCGCATGTCCTCCGAGAGACGATCCCAGAGAGCCTGCAGCTCCTGGTCGTAGAACAGCTGACACTGCTCACGGCCGAATTCGAGGGCCTCTTGTTCCGTGTCGCCCAGGTAGGCGGAGGAGCCGAAGAGGAGGGGGAGGGCGAGGTAGAGGCCTTGGAGCTTCATGATGGGGCTGAGGGGCCGAGCAGAGGGTCGAGCCGCTACTGCGTTCCGTTCCACACGGTATTCAACAGAGGCAGCGAGAAACCCAGGAACCAGTAGGCGTCGTCGGTGCCCAGGTTGTAGCCGTAGCCCGCCTGGAGCCAGTCCTGGAAGGCTGCCACGGTCGCGCCGATCCCCAGCTCGAGGCTGTCGTCACCGTCGAAGTCGAGCAGCGAGAAGCTGAGCCCGACCCCCGGGGTGAGGAAGCGGTTGTGGAAGGGAGAATCGCGGTCGCCCCACTTGTAGAGCAGGTTGTAGGTGGGGGCGGCCTGGAAATCGGTCTGCAGCCCGGTGCTTCCGCTGGGGTTGGCGAAGACGAGGCTGACCGTGGAGCTGACGTGTCCGAGCACCCGGAACATCGAGAACTGGCGCTCGTCCAGATCCCGGTGTTGAGCCGGCTCCTGATCGGACTTGCCGCCCTTCATGACGAAGGCGACCTGATCACCCGGTTGCCGGGGACCCGTGTAGCGCAAGTCCAGGGACGTGCTGGCCGGTACGTCGGCCAGATCGAGGGCCAGGACTTCCTCGCCGAACTCGAGTGCGGCCAGGTTGAGGCGTGCCACGGACGTCGTGGCGCGGTAGATCTGGGCTAGCGCTTGCATGCGAGCGTCGAGGGCTTCGCCGGTTCCCCGCAGGGTCTCGGCGGAGGCGCTCAGGTGGTCTTCGAGCTTGCGAGCCTCCTCCTGGACGACCGAGAGCAGGGCCTCGACGTCCTCGCGCAGAACAGTCACGTCGTTGCGCAGGTGGGCCAGGGCCACGAGGGTCGCGGCGGACGGTTCGAGGGCCTGGTACTTGGCGATCGTGCGCCGGAACAGAAGCTTGGTCTGGTCGAGGCGCTGAGCGACCACGTTCAGGGAGTCGTCGAGCCGGTCGCGCAGGTCCTCCGCCAGGGCGGCGACTTCTTCCCTGGCCTGCTCGAGATCCTCTCCGAGGCCCGCGAGTGGGTCTTCTAGGGTCTCGTCCAGGTGCTGAACCAGCCTGCGGGCCATGGCGGAGAAATCGAGCTCGGCTCCCGATGCGTTGATCGCCTTGGCCTTGGCCACGATGGCTTCCCAGGCCTCGCGCTGGGAATCGTTGAGCGCCACGACGATGCGCTCGTACTCGACGAACTCGCCCGGATCGAGGTCGTCGAAGCCACCGAGGTGCACGGGGGTCATGCGGCCTCCCGCGGAGCTCCAGGCCCCCAGTCGGACGACCACGCCGAGCTCCCGCAGTCGCTGGAGCTCTTCCTCCCGGAGTCCGTCGATCGCCTGGGAGACGACCTCGTTGAAGACCGTGAACGCCGTGAAGAGGCCGGGCTCCGCCAGGAGCGCGGGCTCGACGGCTTGGTTGTAGGTCTGTTCGACCCCGGCCAGCTGCGGGGGCAGGTTGTCGAGCAGAGTCAGGGTGGGCAGGCCGACGTTCTGGAGAGCGCCGCGCAGGGCTTCCCGTTCCGCTTTCCCCTGGGGGCCCCGATCCCAGGCATCGAAGGCGGCCTGCATCTTGGGCAGGGATTCGCGCAGGTTCTCCAGGGAGGAGTCCAGCATGACGAGCAGCTCCGGGGCCACCGTGGCGCCACCGTAGTCCTCGAGCAGCCGGGCCCGAAGCCGGTCTCGATCGATCTTGATGCGCACCGTGCTGTTGATGTCCACGATGGCCTGATCCGTATCCAGAGGGACCTGCTCCGAGTCGAGGGTCCACTCCTCGAAGACCAGGATGCGGTCGTCGACCTTGGTCCCTTCGGATCGACAGCCCGCGAGGGCCAGGGCGAGCACAGCCCGGGTGACGGCCTTCATAGCCCGGCCGCCGTAGCCAGGGCGCGCAGGATGCGGAAGAAGCTCGGCTCTTCCTGCTGGGAGATGACGTCCGCGATCTGGCGCCGATCGTTGGGGCCCTTGGGCAAGGAGATCGAGCACGCCACCGCGGCCGACCCCTGGACGTCCAGACCCTCGGGGTTGTCGAGTCCGGCCAGGAGCCCCTGGACCCGGAACGGCTCCTTGGCCCACACCACGATGGCCGGATCGGTGTTGCCGCCCACCATGAGCCGGGCTCGGTCGACGAAGTCGGCCTCGCGTCGTCCATCGCCGAGGGCGACGAGGAGGAGGGCACCTTCGGAAAGGACCCGGGAGAACTCGGCTTCCGCACCGTTGCCGGGCGGAAGGGTGATGAGGTTGTCCGACACGGGGTCTCCTGGCTGGCTGGGGACGGCGGGCTGCCGTCCAGGGAGTTGGCGTGGGCGGACCGGAGCGTACCCCAAGGATCCCGCGGAGTCTCGGGATTGGGAGGTCGCGGCCAGGCCGCATGCTTCCCAGTCGCGGGAGTTTGCCGGCCGAACCCGGAAAGTCGGGGCGGAATCGAAAGCGTCCCATGCGAGGGAAACGTCCTCGACGGGGAGTGGAATCGCCGGGTGAGCTAGGCTGATCTCGAGCCCATTGAAGGCAGCCCGCTACCTCCCGATCACGCCCAGGTGGCCTACCCGCCGCCGCTCGTTCTCGTCCTCTGCATGCTGCTGGGCTTCCTGGCCCGCAAGCTCCATCCCGGGCACTTCCTTCCGCCGTCGCTGGCGAGCTGGATCGCCTTGCCCTGGCTGCTCTTCGCTGCCGCGCTCTTCGTCTGGGCCGCCCTTTCGATGTCCCGGGGCGGAACATCCCTGCCGCCGGGTACGCCCACGCGCGCCATCGTCACCTCGGGCCCCTACCGCTTCTCGCGCAACCCGGTCTACGTCGCCATGCTCTTGATCCTGTCCGGGATCGGCCTGCACAAGGACTGCGTCTGGTTCTTGCTCTTGACGCCAGTCCTGTTCGGACTGCTGCACTGGGGAGTCGTGCTGCGGGAGGAGCGCTACCTCGAGCGCAAGTTCGGTTCGACCTACCTGGACTACAAGTCTCGCGTTCGGCGCTGGGTCTAGCGCTCCAGGGCCCGATTCGCAGCTAGACCACGGGCGAGCCACAGGTGCAGGTTGGGTTCCCGTGCGAAGGGCGCGAGTTCGGGAACCTCGACGGCCACCACACCGCCTTGGACGAGCTGAAAGCGCCCACCGCCGGGCACGAAGAAGGGGGGCTCCCGCAGGGCGTAGACCACACGCTGAACGCCGGCCGCCAGGATCCGGTCGACGCAGGTCGTGCCGCGACTCAGGCGGCGACCGCAGGGCTCCAGGGAGCTGTAGAGCGTGGCGGGAAGACCACCGCTCGAGGCGGCGCGCGCCAAGGCCACCTCCTCGGCGTGATCCCGAGGATCCTCTTCGCGGCTGAATCCTGTGCCCAGGGTCTGGCCCTGCGAGTCCACGACGATCGCACCGACCGAGAAGGCGACCGGCGAGGACTCACAGCGGTGGGCGAGAGCGATCGCCCGCTCGAGTTGCTGGAGGTCGAAGGCACGTTCGCCGTGCCGGGGTCGCGTCCGGGGGGACATGCCCGAGACTACGGGAGCGACGGGGAGGCGGATTCAGCCAAGGTCGGGATTGTTCGGTGCCGCGTGGGGCGGGAGATTCCGGCCCCAACGCAGAGCGGGGTGCCCGCTGAGGACACCCCGCCCGTGGGAACCTCGAGGGTTCATTCGGCCGGCCTCGGGACTACTCCTTGCCGCTGGCCTCCTTGGCCTTCACCGAGCCCATCGCCTCCTTCTTGGCCATCGAGATCGTGGCCTTCTTGAGCATCAGCGGCTCGGTGGGACGACCGGACTGGGAGCCGGACTTCTCCAGGGCCTTGACCGTGGTGTCGAGTCCCTCGACGACCTCACCGAAGATCGTGTGCTTGCCGTTGAGATGCGGGGTGGGAACGAAGGTCAGGAAGAACTGGCTTCCGTCCGTGTTCGGGCCCGCGTTGGCCATCGACAGCAGGCCGGGGCGGTCGTGCTTGAGGTCGGGACTGAACTCGCCCGCGTACTTGTAGCCCGGGCTGCCCGTCCCGGTGCCGAGGGGGCAGCCGCCCTGGGCCATGAAGCGCGTGATGACCCGGTGGAAGGTCAGGTCGTCGTAGAAGCCGAGCTCCGTCAGGTAGACCGTGCTCGAAACGTGCATCGGCGCCTGCTCGTGGAACAGGCGGATCTTGATGTCGCCCTTGTTGGTTTCCAGGTTCCAGAAGTAGTCCATGTCCTCGGCGAACGTGAACTTGGGCGGCTGAGGCAGGCGCGTCTTCCAGTTCGGCTTGCTCTTGTCGATGGCAGCCATCTTGATGAACTCGCTCACCTTTTCCATCATCGGATCTTCCATGGTCGCCACGGCCTTTTGGGCGGCTTTCTCGGTTGCTTGGGATTGGATCTGGGCCGGAGACGCAGCTTGAGGGCTCACCGTCAGGGCGAGCAGACAGGTCAGTAGCATGGGACTAGAGGGAATGGGTGTTGTCTGGGGGGAGAGGTCACGGACCCCTCGGGAAAGAGCGCCTTCACTGGATTCGAGCCGAGCAGTGTAAGCCAAAGGCCACTCCAGGAGGTCGGCTCGCCCGAAAGAGCGGGAACTTCCGTGGGATCCGTCGCGCAAACCAGGCCCGGTCCGGGGGGAGCGCGCTGGTTCGACAGGAAATGAAAGTTCCTTTAGCCGGAGAGTCGTGCCGCCCAGGGCGGGCGCAGCGCCTCATGCCCTGGGATACTCGACAAAGGAAGAGGTATGGAATCGCGTCGATCGTGCAACTCGAAGGGCGCAGGTAATCCTTTTGTTGATTCGCAATTCCTACTTTCGGTAGGTGCAAACCAAAGGAAAGAAACGCGCCAACGAGTTGGACTTTGGCGCTGCGAACCAGGCAAACTCCGAGGTTATGGGAAAGAAGAAAGGTAAGAGACGAGCGCGCCGGACTCCGGAGCAGATGATCGAAGATCTGCAGCGTCAGATCGCCGAGGTCAAGGAGCGGGCCGCCGCCAAGCAGGCCAAGCAGGCCCCCGAGGGCCGTACGTTCTTGATGGCGGTCAAGGCCATCGACCGCGCTTCGGAAGCGGCCAAGGATGCCGGCAACAAGAAGATGCTCAAAGCCCTCGAGACCGCCCGCGCGCCCATGGTGGCGCTGATGGAAGAGATGGGGCTGCGCCTTCCGAAGCCCCGCGGCCGCCGCCGCAAGGCCGGCTCGGCCTAGGGGGCAGCGCGGTCCCCGCTCCTGCCGGTCCTCGGGCGACTTCCCGCCCGTACTAGGCGGCGAGAGCAACCTCGAGGCCAGCGGCAACACGAAAGGCTGTTCTTGAGGCTCGTGTTCGCCTCACTCCCTGAGCCGCTCGGCCATGGCGTCGTCGAGGGCTTGGAGCACGAGCTCGGGGTGCGTGTAGAGGATCTGGTGGCCGGCGTTCTCGATGGGGACGAAGGTGCTCATCGGGGCCGCGGCGTGCAGGGCCGGCGCGTGGATGGTCGGGCTGACGACGCCGTCGGTATCCGAGACGAGCATGCGCACCGGCACCCGGAGCCGGTCGTAGTGAGCGCTCTGCTCACGCAGGAAGGGTTTGAGGGTGCGGATGTCCTCGGCGTTGGCCCGGTAGCTGGGGGGGCGCAGGGACAGGGCGACGGGCGAGGCTTCGAAGCTGGGCGTGATCGGGAGCGGAGCGAAGGCGTTCTCGACGCTGCTCTTCGATAGGAGCGCGCCGACCGGCGTCAGCATCGTTTCGGTCAGGAGCGGGCCGAGGACCGGTATCGTCGGGAGCTCGTAGTGCAGGTCCAGGGGATCTGGCCAGGGGTGCGAAGGGCCGTTGAGGAGCAGGACGCCTCCCACCGCTCCAGGATCCTCCATGGCGGCCGCCAGGGCGACAGCACCGCCGTAGGAGAAGCCCACGAGGAGCGGCCGCTCGAGCTTCAGCTCCTCGATCAGAGCGAGCAGGAGCCGGGCCTGGACGCCCGGGTCGTTGACTTCCGCGCTGCGCTCGCTGTAACCGTGGCCGGGGCGGTCCCACGCTACGCAGCGGTAGCGCTCGGAGGCCGGGGCGAGGATCGTGGCGGCAAAATCCTGGAGCGCCCCGAAGGCGCCGTGGACGAAGACGACGGGATCGCCGCTGCCCCGCTCGAGGATGTGCTGATCCAGGCCGTCGACTTCGACCCAACGACCCAGGGGAGGGTAGTCCCGCTCGGCCTTGGCGGAGATGAGGCGCGTGGCGGCGAAGCCGATGCCGGCGAGGCCGACCAGGAGGAACAGGAAGGCGCGCAGGCCGCGGCCCAGGCGTCCGCTGAAGGAGCGGCGCAGACGGGGAGAGCTCGTAGGCAAGGACGTGGCGAGGGGCATGGATCGGGAGTCGAGGTCCTCTAGCCTACGCGCGTTCCCGGCGGGTGGATTCACGGGTCGCCGGACTCTCCGGAAGGTGGGGCTTGCGGCCGAGCGGGAGGCTCCCAGGAGTTGCGGATGGCCTCGATCCTCCGGCGGTTGGCCCCGAAGTCGTAGAACCCCACCCGGGATGCGGAGCGAACGTGGATTCGACGTCCCGGGGCATCGAGGCGGAACTCGACGTCGTCTCGAAAACGCAGGTGAGGCGAGATGAAGACGGTGTGGATGTAGTCGGGCTCGCGGCGCACGAACAGGACCCGCTTCTGTTCGGCCAGGTAATCGGCCAGGTGGTCGAAGCTCTCCCGGGGGGCGCCGGGGAAAGACAGCGGCTCGATGTGCCCCTTGCCTTGGGCAGGCTCGCTCGACACGCAGTTCCCGCCGGAGGCGCAGGGATTCAGGCGACCGTCCACCAAGCCGACCTGGGGGGAGCGGCACCCGATGCAGGCCAGGGCCAGGAGCAGCGTACCGAACCGTTTATCCATGGATCATGCCCTCACCTGTGTCCCAGGACGCGCAGGTCCGCCAGAACCTCTGCCGCCGGACGGAAGGAGCTTTCGGTCGCCTCGAAGTCGAGGTCCGCCTGACGCTTGAGGTTGCCGAGGGTACTGCGCAAGGCCGCTTGACGATGGCCGGAATCGTCGGGAACGTTGTTGATGTCGAAGCCGAACTGGCGAACGGCCAGGTAGGCCACCGTGGTGCCGGACGCGGTCTCGACGGGCAGGAACACGTCGCGCCCGACCATGTAGTTGAAGTCCCGGCTCGGGGAGAAGATGTCGGTGTGCAGGATGCCCTCGCTGTCCACCCGGTTCAGGATGCGCAGGTCACAGGAGTAGTCCGAGAAGGGAAAGGGCAGGTCCGAGCGGAAGTGCAGGCGCAGGAAGCGGAAGTGAAGACCCTCGTCGTCCGCTCCCGAGAAGTGGTTCTTCTCGAGGGGGTAGAGCTCCTCGTACTGGGCTCCGACGTGGTCGAAGTAGAGGCGGTAGTCGTTCTCCACGCGCTTGATCGTATCCAGGTCGGCGCGGTAGATCGTGGCCGCCTGTTCGATGCGGGGTTGGCAGGAGCGCTGGATCCAGGCCTTGGCGCTTTCCCGGCTCGGCCTCCAGCCTTCGGCGATCAGGATGCCATCGCGGGAGTAATCCCTGCCGGGCTTCCAGCGCTCGCGGAACAGGTGATCCTCCTGCAGCAGCTCACGCAGACCGGCTCCCCAGTCGGCCATGAGCTCGGGGGCCTGGCTTTCCAGCTGCTCAAACCAGGCCGTCCGCTGGGCCGGGTCCAGGCCTTGGGTCTCGACCACCAGGTCCCCCAGGCGCCCGCTCTTCCCGTTCCGCTCGAAGGACAGCTCGACCAGGCGCTTCATCTCCGCGAGCAGGTCGCGACCTGCGTCCGGCTCTGCGGGCAAGGTCCAGGTCGGCTGGAACAGAGCGCACAACTCCTTCCAGTCCAGAGGCCGTGCGGGAACCTCGAAGTCCTGACCGAAGGCGAGCGACAGGATGCAGAGGGCCTTCATCACCGGTTCTCGACGACTGCGAAGAAGGTTTCCAGACGCTCGGAGACCTCTCCTGGACGCTCCTCGTGCGGATAGTGGCCCGCTCCGTCGAGGACCTCCAGCCGCGCGTCGGGAATGTCCTGCGCGAAGCGTTGGCCGTAGACCTCGAGGGGATAGGCGATGTCCGCGCCGCCCCACAGCACGAGGGTGGGAACGCTGAGCTGAGCCAGCTCACCCTCCCGCTCGCCGTTCTCGTCCCTGGCCAGGTCGATCATGGCCTTCCAGTTGGCAGCGTTCGCGCACACGAGGTAGAACTCCTCGACCCGGTCGGGGGGGATCTCCGCGAAGTGCGGGGCGAGGGCGGTCGTGATGCGTTCGCGCGAGTTGAGGATCCAGCCGATCTTGGCCAGCGGGTTGTCGCGCATCTCGACCTCTTCGGGCAGCCAGTCCTGCTCGCGCCGCTCGTAGCCGGACGAGTCCAGGAGCACCAGGCTCGCGATCTGGTCGGGTCGATTCAGGGCCGCACGCCACACGAACTCACCTCCATAGGAGGAGCCGACCAGGTGGACCTGCTCCAGACCCAGCGCTTCGATGGCGGCGTTCACGAAACGTGCGCAGCCCTCGAAGCTGTACGGTGCCGCGCGGCCGGGGGCGACGCCGTGACCGATGACCTCGATGGCGTACACGTCGCGCTCGGCGGCCAGTCCGCGGAAGCTCTCGTTCCCGTGGATCAGCTCGGTCCAGGTGAAGAGGGTCGAAGGGGTCCCGTGCACGAGCAGCACCGGAGATCCGGCTCGCTCTCCCGCGCGAGAGGGGACGTGGGCGTAGACGAGCTCCAGGTCCTGGGGACCCCGGCCGAGATCCGCGCTCATGGCTATTCGGGCGAGCTCGCTGATCTGCGCATTCTTGGGCAGCTCGAGCAGCGCTCGTTCAAGGCTCGGCTTGGACAACGAGGCGCAGCCGCCCAGGAGGGCCATCAGACCCAAGCTCAGGGCAACGCCCGCGGTGGCCAGGAGAGCTTTTGTGCGTGAGGTCCAGGTCGGCTTCGGCATGCTCTTGGCTTCGAGACTTCGGTCCGGTCGGATGCATCCGGTCGCTTCCGGAGCGCGAATACTTCCCCGCGATGATGCCCTGGATTCTGCCCCTTTTTGGCCTGCTGCTGCTCTCCGTGCTGATGGCGGGCGCCTGGGCTCGGCAGCGGCGCACGGGCAACGCCGGGATCGTGGACCTGATCTGGACGGCCTCCCTGGGGGTTCTCGGGGTGTCCTACGCGGCCCTGGCCGGGGGGTGGAGCCCGAGGAGGGCCCTGGTGGCGGTTCTTGTGGGGGCCTGGTCGATTCGCCTGACCTGGCACCTCTTCCAACGGGTGCGATCCGAGAGCGAGGACGGTCGCTACGCCATCCTGCGCGAGCGCATGGGGCAGGGTATCCAGCGCTTCCTCTTCTGGTTCTTCCAGGCCCAGGCCGTGCTCTCGGTGCTGTTTTCCCTGCCCTTCCTGGTCCTGGCCATGGCCGAGCCCGCCGGCTGGCGCGTGTGGGACGGGCTGGCCGTCGGCCTCTACGTGATCTCGATCGGGGGGGAAAGCCTGGCGGATCGTCAGCTGGCCCGCTGGCGCGCGGAGCCCGCCAACCGCGGGCGCACTTGCCGCGCAGGGCTCTGGGGTTGGTCCCGTCACCCCAACTATTTCTTCGAGTGGCTGCACTGGATCGTCTACCCGCTCCTGGGCGTCGGCCTCCCCGGCGGCACTCTTCTGTGGCTCGCCCCCGCCTGCATGCTCTTCTTGATCCTCAAAGTCACCGGCATCCCTCCGACGGAGGAACAGTCGGTGCGTAGCCGCGGTGAGGACTACCGCGCCTACCAACGCACGACCAACGCCTTCTTTCCGGGACCTCCCAAGGCCGATCCGGTTCAAGTGGCCGAGACCCCATGAAGACCGCCATTCGACTCGTCGAGAAGGGCCTCGTCCCTCCGTCCCTGATCCGTCACGGGATCCGTCGGCTGCTGCGCGAGCGGCTCGACGAACAGCGCAGCCTGTTCGAGCCGGACCGGCAGGCGGCGCTGCGGGAGTTCGTGCGCAAGACGCGCAGCGCGGACGTGGCTCTGGTTCCCGAGAAGGCGAACGAGCAGCACTACGAGGTGCCGCCCGAGTTCTTCCAGCTCGTGCTCGGCGAGCGACTCAAGTACAGCTCGGCCTACTACCCGACGGGCAAGGAGACCCTGGCCGAGGCCGAGCGCGAGATGCTGGGTTTGACCTGTGAGCGCGCAGGCCTCGCCGATGGCCACGAGATCCTCGAGCTGGGGTGCGGCTGGGGATCCTTGACTCTGTGGATGGCCGAGCACTACCCCCAGAGCCGCATTCTGGCCGTCTCCAACTCGGCTCCCCAGCGTGAGCACATCCTGGCCCAGGTGAAGTACCGCGGCTTCCAGAACGTCGCGGTCGAGACCTGCGACATGAACGAGTTCGATCCCGGCCGGCAGTTCGATCGCGTGGTCTCCGTCGAGATGTTCGAGCACATGCGCAACTGGGAGGAGCTCTTGACGCGCGTGAGCGGATGGCTGCGCCCCGAGGGCCGGCTCTTCCTGCACGTGTTCGCCCACAAGAGCTACGCCTACCCGTTCGAGGCCCGCGACGAGTCCGACTGGATGAGCCGCTACTTCTTCACGGGCGGCATGATGCCGAGCGTGGACCTGATCGACAGCCTCGAGGTTCCCCTGGACGTGGAGCGCCGCTGGGAGGTCTCGGGCAGGCACTACGCCAGGACCTCCGAGGACTGGCTCGCCAACCTGGAGGCGCGCAAGGAGCGCGTGCTCCAGCTGTTCGCTTCGACCTACGGCCGAGACCAGGCCAGCACCTGGTACCACCGCTGGCGCGTCTTCTTCCTGGCCTGCGCCGAGCTGTTTGCCTATGGCGGAGGCCGGGAATGGGTCGTCTCCCATCAGCTCCTCGCTCCACGGAGCGCGAACGCCTCGTGAAAGCCGTTCGAGTTCCTGCTCGCCAGGCGGCCGGTCTGCTCCAGAGCCTCGTGCGCTGGTTCGACTCCTGGGCCGCCGACGAGCGCGACGAGTCCCGCGACCCGCGCGAGATCGACTGGGTACGGGTCGTTCCGTTCCTGCTCCTGCACCTCTCTTGCGCGCTGGTGTTCGTGGTCGGCTGGAGCTGGACCGCCGTGGCGATTGCTCTGGGATACTACCTGGTGCGCATGTTCGCCATCACGGCCTTCTATCACCGCTACTTCTCCCACCGGACCTTCTCCACCTCGCGTCCGTTGCAGTTCCTGTTCGCCCTGCTCGGCAGCACGGCCGTCCAGCGCGGTCCGATCTGGTGGGCTTCCCATCATCGGGCACACCACAAGCACGCCGACGCGGAAGGAGACGTGCATTCCCCGAGCCGCGACGGGTTCTGGTGGAGCCACGTGGGCTGGATCCTGTGTCGAGGGAACTTCCGGCCCCGGCTCGACCTGGTGCGTGACCTCACGCGCTTTCCCGAGCTGCGCTTCCTGGACCGCTTCGACGTGATCGTACCCCTGCTGTCCATCCCGGCCCTCTACGGGCTGGGCGAGCTCTTGGCTGCCCTGGGCTTCGCGACACACGGGTTCCAGATCCTCGTGTGGGGTTTTTGCGTCTCCACGGTCGTGACCTACCACATCACCTTTTCCATCAACTCGATCGCCCACCGCTTCGGGTCCCGGGTCTACGACACGCAGGACGAGAGCCGCAACAACTGGCTCTTGTCCCTCGTGACCCTCGGGGAGGGCTGGCACAACAACCACCACCGCTACCAGGCTTCCGTCCGCCAGGGCTTTCGCTGGTGGCAGGTCGACGTCAGCTACTACCTCCTGAGGACGATGGCTGCGCTCGGCCTGGTCTGGAAGCTGACTCCCGTCCCCGCACGCGTCGTGGCCGAGGGCAAGCGGCGTTGAAGATCGCCGTCGTGGGGACAGGCATCTCCGGGCTCGTTGCGGCTCGTGAGCTCTGCCGCGAACACGAGGTCACCGTCTTCGAGGCGGCGGACCGGGTCGGCGGGCACACCCACACGGTGGACATCGAGACTCCCAAGGGGAATCTTCCGGTCGACACGGGCTTCATCGTCTTCAACGACAAGACCTACCCGGAGTTCTGCCGGCTGCTCTCCGAGCTCGGGGTGGCCCGGAAGCCGAGCGACATGAGCTTCTCCGTGCGCTGCGAAGGGACCGGCCTGGAATACAACGGCACGTCCCTCGACGGGTTGCTGGCCCAGCGCACGAACGCGCTCAAGCCCTCCTTCTGGCGCATGGTGCGCGACATCCTGCGCTTCTACAAGGAGGCCCCCTTCGCCCTCGCCAGCGAGGGCGACGACACCACCCTGGGGGAGTTTCTCGAGCGGGGGAGGTACTCCTCCATGTTCGTCGAGAAGCACCTGATTCCGATGGGGGCCGCCGTCTGGTCCGCTCGTCCGGACGTGATGCGTTCCTTCCCCCTGCGCTTCCTGCTGCAGTTCTTCCAGAACCACGGCTTCCTGCAGGTGGACGATAGGCCCCAGTGGCTCGTGATCCCCGGCGGGTCGCGCAACTACGTCCGACCTCTGACCGAGCCCTTCCGCGACCGGATTCACCTGCGTACGCCCGTGACCCGGATCGAGCGCGTGGCGGGAGGCGTCGCCGTGAGGGCGGGAGGGGAGCAGCGCCTGTTCGACCGCGTCGTCCTGGCGACCCACTCGGACACGAGCCTGAAGATGCTCGCGGCCCCGACGCCGCTCGAACAGGAGATCCTGGGGGCCTTCGGCTACCAGCGCAACGAGGTCGTCCTGCACACCGATACCACCCTCATGCCGCGCCGGCGACGCGCCTGGGCCAGCTGGAACTACCACGTCACCGATCCGGCCGCCGAGCTGCCGACCGTGACGTACTGGATGAACAACCTCCAGGGCTTCGAGGCTCGCGAGGACTACCTCGTGACCCTGAACCGTACGGCGGACATCGCCCCGGACAGGGTGCTGCGGGAGTTCGTCTATCACCACCCGATCTACTCCACGCGCACGGTGCAGGCCCAGCGTCGCCACGCCGAGATCGACGGGGTCGCTGGAGTTCACTACTGCGGCGCCTACTGGGGGTGGGGCTTCCACGAGGACGGGGTCAAGAGCGCCCTGGCCGTGACGCGTCGCCTGGCGTCCGAGGTGATGGCTTGAGGGCCAGCGCGATCTACGAAGGCACGGTCTACCACGAGCGAACCGGGCCGAGGCGCCACGCTTTCCGGAAGCGCCTGTGCCTGTTCTACCTGGACCTCGAGGAGCTGCCGGAGCTCTTTCGAGGTCGCTGGTTCTGGTCCGCGAGTGGCCGCAGCCTGGCCTGGTTCCGTCGCGCGGACTACCTCGGCCCCGAAGAGAAGCCCCTGGGGGAGGCGGTCCTCGATCGGGTCGAGGGGGCGCTCGATTACCGTCCCCGGGGACCGGTCCGGATGCTCTCCCAGCTGAGAACCTTCGGCTACCTCTTCAATCCGGTCACCTTC
>JAUIEE010000517.1 GCA_030428965.1 bacterium
GGTCACGAGCTCTTCCAAGTGCTCTCGACCCCGGGCCCTGGCCCGGCGGAACGCACCGGCCCAGGGGGAGACGTCGATTCCGGGGCGGACGATCCAGACGGCGAAGACGAAGGGCAGGCCGGTACGTCGGGCCCACTCGGCCGAGGGATTGAAGACGGGGGCGGCGTCCTCTTCGACGCACTCCTGCAGGGCCCGATCGCCGATGCGTAGCCAGGCATCCGCGGCGAGCTCCCGGGGATCGCTGCCCTCCGGAACCTCTTCGAAGTGGGGACGCTCCCGTGTGGGCCACACGATTCGCACCAGCGTGGCCGCGGTGCGGCTCGCGGGATCGAGGGCGAGCCGTCGCACCTCTTCGATCGGTTTGCGCAGGAAGACCTGGACGCTCGAAACGGTCCGCTGACCGGCCACGGCCAACCCCTCCAGGAACCGGTAGCCGGGGCGCCGAAAGAGCTCGATCGAACTGACGAGGGCGACGTCGAGCTCGTCGTTGCGGAGCTTGTGAACGAGCTTCGCCGGCACGGCGTGCTCGAGCCGGATGTCCGGTTCGTCTCCGAGCCCCCAGTCCAGGGGCCGGCCGACCAGGTAGGGCACACTTCCGACGCGTAGCATGGCCCGAGAGCCTATCATCCCCTCGTGGCGAGCGGGGTCTTCGAACACCCCCCGTTCCAGGGCTACGCGCTCCTGGACAGTGGGGACGGCGAGAAGCTGGAGCGGGTGGGACCTCACGTCCTGCGGCGGCCCGATCCCCAGGCCCTCTGGCGCAGGAGACGGCCGGAGGCCGAGTGGAATCAGGCCGCGCTGACCTTCGTCCGCGAGAGCGACCGGGGAGGACGCTGGGAAGTGGGGCCCCAGGCTCCCCGATCCCTTCGAGATCCCGGGTGCCAAGGCCGTCGTGCGTCCGACCCCCTTCAAGCACGTGGGCCTGTTCCCCGAGCAGGCGACGAACTGGGCTTGGGTCGCTGAGCGGCGGACCCTGCTGGGCGTCGAGCGTCCGCGCCTGCTCAACCTGTTCGGGTACACGGGGCTCGCCAGCGTGCTCGCCCTGCGCCACGGCTTCGAGGTGACCCACGTCGATGCTTCGCGCATGGCCCTGACCTGGGCCCGGGAGAACGCGCGCCTCTCGGGCTGCGAAGACGGAGCCATGAGGGTCGTGCTCGAGGATGCGCCGCGCTTCGCCCAGCGGGAGCTGAGGCGGGGGGCAAGCTACCACGGCATCCTGCTCGACCCCCCCCACTACGGGCGTGGGCCCAAGGGAGAGAAGTGGCAGTTCGAACGGGCGATCGCGCCACTGATCGAGACCTGCTCGGGACTGCTGGCGGAGCGCGGGTTCCTGGTGCTCTCCACCTACGCGATCGGAACCTCTCCCCTCGCCCTGGGGGGGCTGCTCGGTGACCTCGAAGGGGGAGAGGTGGAGGCCGGAGAGCTCGCCCTGCCCGAGGAGGACGGCGGTCGCCGCCTTCCCGCTGGGTTCTGCGCGCGCTGGTGGCGCTGAGCCGAGCTCAGTCTTCGCCCGTGGCCTTGGCCTCTTCCTCGAGCGCACGCTGACGCTTGAGCGCGCGTTCGACGTCGTCGATCGTGGCGAACTTGAGCTCGACGACGGCGTGCCCGATGCGACGGTTCTTGGCGACCTGGTGCTTGAGGGCCTGGGCCAACTGCTCCTCGGTCACGATCCCCTCGCGCACCATCACCTGCCCCAGAAGGAGGTCGTGCACCTTGCGCAGGGTGTTGTCCTCGACGATCTTCTTCGGGGCCGGCATGGGGCCCAGGTCCATCATCATCGGAGGCATCTGGGGAGCCCGCGAGCGCTTCTTGGAGGACGGTTTGGCGGAGGTCGGCTCCGGTTGTTCCACCGGCTGCGATTGCTCTGGCTGTTGCTGCACGGGCTGCTGCTGCACGGGCTGTTGCTGCACAGGCTGTTGCTGCACAGGCTGTTGCTGCACAGGCTGTTGCTGCACAGGCTGTTGAGGCATCGGCTGCTGAGGCACCGGCTGCTGAGGCACGGGCTGCTGTTGCACCGGCTGCTGTTGCATCGGCTCCCCGTTCGGTTGGGGATACGGCGCGCCCGGATGAGGTTGCTGAGCCGGAAAGCCCGGGGCCTGGGGATAGCCTTGGGGAGCTCCCGGCGCCGGGTAGGCGTAGGGGCCGACACCCTGGGGGTAGGCGTGCGGGGGCAGGTAGGGATAGCCGGGCACGAAGGCCCCCGGGGGGGCGGCCGGAGGGTAGGGCAGGGGAGGCGGTGCGGCCGGGTGCGGTCCCAGCGGCGCCGGGGCCTTCTTCTCTTCCGCTTGCTTGGGGGGCGTGGGAGCATCTCCCCGCAGGTGGGCCTGGAGGTTCGAGGCCGCTTCGAGGTCCGCTTGGGTGGCTATGCCAAGGGCGATCAAGGCTTGACCGATGGGGATGCGCTTCTCCGCCTGCAGCCGCAGGCCGGCGTTGACCTGGGCCGGCGTGGCGATCCCGAGTTGGATCAGAATCTCGCCCAGCAGCATGCTGTTGAGGACTGGGAGAGCGTCGCTGGGTTTGTGCACGGCCCCGGGGGAGGGAGGGCCCTCGCTCGCCTGGCCGACGGCCGCGATGGCGGAGTCGACCAGCTGCCCGACCATTCCGGCCATGCGTTCCTGCTCATCCTGCGAGGCGTTCGGCAGGTACTCGGCGAGGATGCGCGCCGCTCCCACGTTGCCCGCTGGGCCTTCGTGGCCTTCCGCCAGGGCTTCCTCTTCCAGATTGCGAACGCGCTCGACCAGGAGCTGGGGATCCTGGTCGGCTTCCCAACGGAAAGAGTCTTTCTGAATCTTTTCGAACCAAAGCATAGTGATAGAGCGAGCTAGGGGTCCGGACTCCCTATCGGCTGACCCCCCTGGCCCCCTGAAGGGCGTGCCATTGCTTCCATGGAGATCGAAGTCCTCTATGTCGACAACCACCTCCTGGTGGTGGACAAGCCGGCTTGCCTCCCGGTCGTGCCCGACTCGAGCCAGGACCCGAGTCTGCTGGAGGGAGCCAAGGCCTGGATCAAGCGCACCTACGGCAAGCCCGGAAAAGTCTTCCTCGGGGTGGTGCACCGTATCGATCGACCGGTCTCCGGCTG
>JAUIEE010000518.1 GCA_030428965.1 bacterium
GAAGCCGGGATCCACAGCGCCCCCAACCGCACGCGCTACTCGATGAACAACGCCGTGATCTCGATCGGCATGCAGAGTGCGGCCCTGGAGAAGCTCGCCATCGCCGCGGCCAAGCGCATCGGAGCGGTCGAGGTCGACCACGGGGAAACGGGCTGCAAGACTCCGGACGCGGTCACCTACATCCCCAAGGCCCGTGCCCACAGGCAAGCCAAGGCTACCGGGAAGAAGGCGCCGGCTCGAAAACCGCGCTCGAAGGCCTAGGCGCAAAAAAGAAGCCCTTTCAACGAGTCCCCCATGCCGGGAGCGGCGTGTCTGTCTCCAGACGGAACCCCGGAACCCTCCCATGACCTACCTCGGCCTGGCCTCGCTCGCGCTCAGCTTCCCTCTCCCCCTTTCCAGCGACCTCTTCGAGGGCCTTCCCGCCCGCTGGGAACAGGCCATGGCCGACCTGCACGTCCCCGGCCTAGCGGTCACGATCGTGCTGGACGACGAGGTCGTCCTGCTCGAGGGTTGGGGAGAGCGGGACGTCGAGACCCACCGCCCCGTCACGCCCGACACGGCCTTCTACATCGCGTCCGCCACGAAGCCCTTCGTCGCGGTCGCCCTGGCGGCCCTCGCGGAGAGCGACGCGCTGGATCTCGACCTTCCGGTGCGCACCTACCTGCCGCGCTTCGAACTGGCCGATCCCCGGGCCGCACGGGCCATGACGGTGCGCGACCTGCTCTGCCACGCCCCCGGGCTGAACTACGGTCCGATCGTGCTGCTCGACGCCTACACCGGCGAGATCACCGAGGATCGCTACTACCACTTCCTGGCCCAGGCCACGCCCCAGGGCACGACCCGCTACAGCAACGTGCACTTCACCCTGGCCGGACGCGTGCTCGAGGCGGTGACCGGCCAGAGGTGGCGCGAAGCCCTGGCCCAACGCATCTTCGAGCCTGCGGGCATGACCGCCACCACCGGGTTCGCCGACGAGATGTATGCGCGCGAGGACGTCGCCTTCCCCAGCGTCTGGAGCGACGGACGCTTCGCCCTCGCCACCGTGCGCAAGAACGACGACACCATGCACGCCGCCGGCGGGCTGGGCACCTCGGCCCGGGACGCCGGCCGATGGCTGCGGCTCAACCTGAACCGGGGCGTCCTGGACGACGAGGAGTTCTTCTCCGAAGCGACCGCCGCGGACATCTTCTCCCTTCATTCCGAGGAAGAAGGCCGGCCCGCGAGGCTGTTCCCCGATCGTGGCTTCGGCCTGGGCTGGATGGTCTCCGGCTTCCGGGATCACACGGTCTATCAGCACGGCGGAGGCTACGTCGGCACGGCCGCCCTGTTCTCCTTCCTCCCCGAGCTCGGCATCGGCGTGGCGGCCCTGGCGAACTCGGCCGAGGGCGGCAACGCCCTATGTACGGTGGTCGTCCGCGACGTGTACGAGCGACTCCTGGGCGAGGGCGAGGAGGACTACCTGACTCCCCTCGTGCAACGTCTGAGGACGCGGGCGGAGGCGGTGCGTGCTCCGACCGCAAGACCGCTTCCCGTCGAGCTCTCCCTCGCCCCGGAGGCCTACGCCGGGGACTACGTGAACGAACACTACGGAACCCTGCACATCCACTTCGAGGGAGAGCGCATGGGGGCCCGCCTGGGACGCTACGCCTTCGAGGTCCTCCCGGCCGGAGTGGATCGCTTCGAAGGCGAGGTAGTCGTGTTCTCCGGAGAGTTCCGCTTCGGGATCGAGAACGGCCGGGCCCGCACGATCACGGTCCCCATCCGCGGCCAGGAGACCCTCTTCGCCCGCTAGAGCTCGCGGTACATGACGTAGACCGACACGAGCCCGAGGCTCGGATGCCGGAAGGCTTCGGGCACCTCGCCGACGATTCGAAACCCGATGCGCTGCCACAGGCGTACGGCGGAGAGATTCGTGCTCACGACCTGGTTGAACTGCATGGCCCGGTAACCCAGGGACCGCGCCAGCTCGAGGGAGTGTTCCCCCATGGCCTGCCCCACGCCGCGGCCGCGGGCCGACTGGGCGACCATGTAGCCGGCGTTCGCCACATGGGAGCCGCGATCGGGGCGATTGGGGCCCAGCTCGTAGGATCCCAGAACCTCGCCGTCGAGGCAGGCCACGAAGGTGTGCAAACCCGGCGCGAGCCAGTGATCGAGAACGCCCTGCAGGCTCTCGAACGGAAAGACGCTTCCGTCGGCCAGAATCTCCTCGCCGATGCGCCGCAGAGCGTCGAGGTCTTGCGGAGCGTAGGGACGGATTTCGAGCGCGGCCATGGCGCCAAGCGTGCTCCCCTCGCGCTGGCACCACAAGGGGGCACGGACTCCGCCCCGCGAATTTCATCGTCTCGAATTGCCTTTCCCCGGGAAACGGTGAGAATTCGAAGATGGGGCAGACGGTTCTCAGGGGATGGATCCTCTCGGGGATCGCCACGGGGCTGGTGTTCGGGGTTGCCTGCTCTCCGGACGAAGCTCCCTCTCCCGTTGGTCGCACGAACATCGTGCTGATCACCCTGGACACGCTGCGCGGGGACCACCTCGGACTGTACGGCTACGACGACGACACCTCCCCCCACCTCGACGCCCTGGGGGCGCGCTCGACGGTCTACCTGACCGCCCGCTCCACCTCCCCCTGGACCCTGCCGTCCCATGCGTCCATGTTCACCGGGCTCTATCCGTTCGAGCACGGAGCCCACTCGAACGAGCGCCGCATCGCCCCCGACGACCGGCTGCTGGAGTTCAAGCAGGGCGAGGGGGAGAAAGGTCGTTGGGCCCTGCGGGTCGGCAACGCCTACCCGCTGGCCGACGACGCGGTCACCCTGGCCGAGTACCTCAAGGAACGGGGCTACAACACGGCGGCCTTCTTCTCGAACATCGGCTACCTGGTGCGTCGCTTCCAGCTCAACCAGGGCTTCGACCACTACGTCAAGTGCCCGACCCCCGGCAGCGTCCTGAACGACAAGGTCACAGATTGGCTCGAGGGCGCCCCCGACCAGCCCTTCTTCCTGTTCCTCAACTACATGGACACCCATCGCATCTACAACTGCACGCCGCGCGATGGCCGTGAGGACCTGGGAACGCCGA
>JAUIEE010000519.1 GCA_030428965.1 bacterium
CGCGGGAGCGGGCGGCATCGACGCCTGCGACTGGGCCGAGATCCTCTTGCGCATGTACATTCGCTGGGCCGAGGAGAAGGGCTTCAAGGTGGCGGAGTACGAGCGAACGGACGAGCCCGAGGCCGGCATTCGTTCCGCCACGATCCACATTCGCGGGGACTACGCCTTCGGCTACCTGAAGGCCGAGACCGGGGTGCACCGGCTGGTGCGCATCAGTCCCTTCGACGCCCAGAGCCGGCGCCACACGGCCTTCGCCTCCGTTGACGTGACGCCGGACGTGGACGAGGTGGGCGAGATCGAGATCAAGGAGGCCGATCTGCGCATCGACACCATGCGCGCCGGCGGCGCCGGCGGGCAGCACGTGAACAAGACCGAGTCCGCGGTGCGCATGACGCACCTGCCGACCGGGATCGTGGTGCGCTGTCAGAACGAGCGCAGTCAGCACAAGAACCGCGCCACGGCCCTCAAGCTCCTGAAGGCCAAGCTGATCAAGCTGCAGGAAGCCCAGCGCGATGCCGAGATGGCCGATCTCTACGGCGACAAGGGCGAGATCGCCTGGGGCAGCCAGATCCGCTCCTACTTCATGCACCCCAGTCAGCGCGTCAAGGATCACCGCACCAACGTGGAGAAGGGCAACATCCAGGCCGTTCTCGACGGCGGCATCGACGACTTCATCGAGGCCTACCTGCGCAAGCAGGGCACCTCGAAGTAGGCCAGGACGGGGGCGAGGTGCTCGGGCTTCTCGAGGCCCTCCCGAGCCCGCCGAGAAGGCCATCGGCAACCCGGAGGGACGTCCGGGCGAAGAAGATCGCCCCTGCTCCCCAGCTCGTTCTCGGCCCTTCCGTGCGCCGAAGCTAGAATGTTCGCCCCTTTGTGACCCGAGGAGCACCGGAATCATGAACACCAAGATCGAGCGGGCCCTGATCAGCGTCTCGAACAAGGAGGGCGTGGCCTCGTTCGCGCGACTCCTGCAGCAGCGCGGCGTCGAGCTCCTGGCCACCGGGGGCACCTACCGGCTCCTGTGCGACGAGGGGCTGAAGGTGCGTGAGGTGTCGGAGGTGACCGAGTTCCCCGAGATGATGGACGGTCGGGTGAAGACCCTGCACCCGCGCATCCACGGCGGCATCCTGGCCCGCAGGGACGAGGCGGGCGACGTCGAGTCCATGGACCAGCACGGGATCCCGAGGATCGATCTGGTGGTCGTCAACCTCTACCCGTTCGAACAGACCGTGGCGAAAGAGGGGGTCAGCTGGGCCGACGCGATCGAGAACATCGACATCGGCGGGCCGACCATGGTGCGTTCGGCGGCCAAGAACCACGCCCACGTCCTGATCGTGACCGATCCGGGGGACTACGGGCGCGTCCTGGACGAGCTCGAGAAGGGCTCGGGCGAGGTCGGTCCTGAGCTGCGCAGCGAGATGGCGCGCAAGGCCTTCGCCCTGACGGCCCGCTACGACGCCGCCGTCAGCGGCTGGATGCTGGAACAATCGCTGCGCCGGGGAGAGAGCGATTCCTTTCCCGAGAGCTTCTCGGTGGGGGGAACCAAGACCCTGGAGCTGCGCTACGGGGAGAACCCGCACCAGAAGGCCGCCTTCTACTCCACGCGCCACGCCGCGGAGCCGAGCGTCGCCTCGGCCGAGTTCCTCGGTGGCAAGGAGCTGTCCTACAACAACCTGGTCGATCTCGACGCGGCTCTCGGGTTGGCCAAGGAGTTCGAGCGTCCCTTCGTCTGCGTGGTCAAGCACAACAACCCCTGCGGGGCGGCCTGCGCCGACGAGCTGTCCCAGGCCATGGCCGACGCCTGGGCCGGGGACCCGCTCTCTGCCTTCGGTTCGGTGCTGGCCTTCAACCGCACCGTCGACGCGCCGACGGCCGAGTTCCTGATTTCCGAGCGCCGCTTCGTCGAGGCCATCATCGCCCCCGGCTTCGAGACCGCGGCCCTCAGCCTGCTGCGGGACAAGCCCAAGTGGGGCAAGAACGTGCGCCTCCTGGCCGCCGGACCGATCCGCCCGGCCGATCGCGACGCGGTGAGCCCCGAGATCAAGGTCTTGAGGGGCGGCTTCCTGCTCCAGGGCCGGGACCTGGCGTCGGCCAGTCCCGACGACCTGGAGGTCGTGACCCAGGCCGAGCCCAGCCCCGAAGAGGTGCGGGCCCTGATCTTCGCCGACCAGGTCGGCAAGCACGTGAAATCCAACGCCATCGTGCTCGCGACCGGCGAGCGCGTCCTGGGCGTCGGAGCCGGGCAGATGAGCCGGGTCGATTCGGTGCAGCTCGCCGTGGCCAAGGCCGGCGACGAGGCCGAGGGCAGCGTGCTCGCTTCGGACGCCTTCTTCCCCTTCCCCGACGGTGTCGAGGCGGCCATGGACGCAGGCGTGCGGGCCATCCTGCAGCCGGGGGGCTCGATGCGCGACTCGGCGGTCATCGACGCCTGCAACGAGCGCGGTGTCCCGATGGTCTTCACCCGAACCCGCCACTTCCGTCACTAGGCTGCCTCGCCGTCCGAGGGAGACGATGATCGCCCTGGAGATCCGCTTTCCGCGCGCCACGCAGGTTCCCCGAGTATAGTTTGGCGAGAGGCCCTCTACGCATGCGTGATCGAAGCCCAGTCTCGCCGGCCGTCGGCCTCCTTGCCCTGGTCTGCGGCTCCGTCCTGGCAGCGGCGTGCTCGTCGAGGGTGGAGCTCGAGGGCAAGCCGAACGTGATCCTGATCGTGGTGGACACCCTGCGGGCCGACGCGGTCTTCGGAAGCTACGCCCGCACCCCGAACATCGACGCCCTCGCGGCGGACGGCATTTCTTTCCCGCGGACCTTCAGCCACGCGCCGATCACGCTGCCTTCCCACACGGCCCTCTTCTCGTCTCGACCTCCCTTCGACACGGGGGTGATGAACAATCGTCAGAAGGTCAGCGCCGAGCTGCCCATGCTGGCGGAGTGGCTCGGACGCTTCGGCTACGAGACCGCCGCGGTGATCAGCGGTGGCGGTGGGTTCCCCCAGCCGATGCGCTCTGCTGCTCGGCAGCCGCGCCGCCCGGTCGTGGCGGGTTCGGCGGCTTATGTGGGTCGGG
>JAUIEE010000038.1 GCA_030428965.1 bacterium
CACGACCACGTCGATGGTCTTGTCCTCACCGGTGATCTCTTCGATGTGGAAGTCGATCTCCCGAATGCCCAGCAGGGCCGACAGCCGGCCCGAGTACTGGCCGAGTTTGGGAATCAGCTCGGGGACTGCGCTCAGGCTGGCGATGTGGCTGCCGAGGCCGTCCGTTCCGCCCTTCACCTGAAGCTCGATCAGCCGCCCCAGCGCCTGGAAGTCGATCCTCTCGGGGTGCTCCGCGCAAAAAGGGGTCGGCAGAGCCACGAAACTCCCGCGGATGTGGGTCTTCACGCTGCACCTCCTATCCGATCCAGCATCTCCACCAAGGCCTTCTCGACGCCGACGAAGACCGCCCGCGAGACGATGGCGTGTCCGATGTTGAGCTCTTCGATGTGGGGCAGCGCGGCGACCGGCCCGACGTTCTCGTAGTGCAGCCCGTGCCCCGCATTGACCCGCAGGCCGAGCCCATGGGCCTCGCGTGCCGAACGGGCCAGACGTTCCAGCTCGACCTCGCGCTCGCCTCCCCGCGCGTTGGCGTAGGCCCCGGTGTGGAGCTCGATGAAATCGACGCGCAGCTCGGAGGCCTTGCGGATCGCATCCGGGTCCGGATCGACGAACAGGCTCACGAGCATGCCCTTCTCGGCGAAGCGCGGCAGCACCTCCTGCAAACGCGCCTCTTCCGCAACGACGTCCAGTCCTCCCTCCGTCGTGACCTCCTGCCGGTTCTCGGGAACGATGCAGATCTCGTCGGCGCCGCTCTCGAGGGCCAGCTCGATCATCTCCCCGGCCAGGCTCGTCTCCAGGTTGAGGAGCGTGCGCACCTGGGCCCGCAGCCGCCGGACGTCCGCGTCCTGGATGTGACGTCGGTCCTGGCGCAGGTGGCAGGTGATGCCGTGGGCGCCCGCGGCTTCCGCTTGCCGGGCCCACTCGACCGGGTCGGGGCTCTGTCCCCTGCGCGCCTCGCGCACCGTGGCGACGTGGTCGACGTTGACGTGCAGCCGGGGCATGGCTCGATTCTACGCAGGAGTCCCTGGTCGGCCTCGGAGCTGTCCCGGGATTCCCACCCCTCGGACGTATACTTCCCAGGTGCGGATCATCGGAGGAGACCTGCGCGGCCGTCGTATCAGTGCCCCCCCGGGGCGAGGGACGCGGCCCATGCTGGACCGTGTGCGCGAGGCCATGTTTGCGACCCTGATGCCGTGGCTGGACGGGGCGCGGGTGCTGGACCTCTTCGCCGGAACGGGCAGTCTGGGACTGGAGGCCCTCTCGCGCGGCGCCCGCTCGGTGCGCTTCGTCGAGCGCGACCCGAAGGTCGTTCGTCTCTTGCGGGACAACGTGGCGGAGTGCCGGGTCGAGGCCCGCGTCGAAGTTTGCGCCGGGGATGCCCTGGAGCCGGCCCTGTGGGCTCCCGTGGGGGAGGAGAGGGAGGGTCCCGACATCGTCTTCCTCGATCCGCCGTACCCGATGGTCGAGGCCGGGGACGGCCGCCAACGGTTGCTGCGCGCCCTCGAGCAGCTCTTCCCCTTCCTCGCCCCCGAGGGAGTCGTGTGCCTGCACAGCTTCCGGGGCCGGCTCGATCCGGCCCAGCTGCCGCCCTCGGAGCAGGTCGTGCGCCGCTACGGAACCAACGACCTGTGGTTCCTCCAGGCGAAGGAAGAAGAGCGGTGACCGAGCGCCGGGGAAGGCTGCTCCTGCCTGGCGGCCAATGGGCCCACGGGATCGTGCACCTCGGTGACGGCCTCGTGCGGGAGGTCGAACGTCTGCCGGGGGAACCTCCCGCGGCGGCTCCGGTCGTGGCGCCCGGACTGATCGACCTCCACATCCACGGCTTCCGCGGGCACGATCCTCTCGAAGACCCCCAGGGCATGGCGCGCGAGCTGGCGCGGGTTGGAACGACGGCCTTTCTGCCGACCCTCTTCCCGGCGGCGCCCGAGACCCTCGGGCGTCAGGCCCGGGAGCTCTGGTCACGCCGCCCGACGTCCGACCCGACCGGGGCGAGCCTGCTGGGCCTTCACCTGGAGGGACCCTTCGTGAATCCGGCCATGGCGGGGGCCCTGCCGCCCGACCAGCTGGGTGACCCCTCGCCGACCGCCCTGCGCTCGATCCTGGGGTCCGCGACCGGGACCGGTCAGGGAATCCGCATCATGACCGTGGCCCCCGAGCTTCCCGGAGCCCCCGACCTGATCGCCGAGCTCGTGCGCTCGGGCGTACGCGTTTCCCTGGGCCACAGCCGCGCCGAGGTGCGCGACGCCCTGGCCGCCGCCCGTGCCGGTGCCCGGGGCGTCACCCACCTCTTCAACGCGATGGGGCCGCTGCACCACCGCCGCGCCGGGCTGCTCGGTTTCGCCCTCTCCGACGATGCCCTGAGCGCGGAGATCATCGCCGACCTGACCCACGTCGGACCCGAGGCCTTCCGGCTCGCCCTGCGTGCCCGCGGCAAGCAGGGGCTGTGCCTCGTCAGCGACGCCCTGCGCATGGCCGGAACCGGGTGCGACGTGTTCGAATCAGGCGGTGCACGCTGCGGCCCCCACGACGGCGCCTTCTGGAGGCTGGGACCGGACGGTGAGCCCCTCGGCCTGGCGGGGGCTAGCGCCTCGCAGCTGGAGGGGGTCCGTCGCTTGGTTCAGGGCCAGGTCGCGTCCCTGGAGGAAGCCCTGACGATGGCCTCCGAGAGTCCTGCCCGCAGCCTGGGCCTGGAGGGGGAGCGGGGCCGCATCGTGCCCGGGGCGCGGGCGGACTTGATCCTCCTGGATCCGGGGGATCTCCGCCTGGTCGAGGTGCTCGTGGGCGGAGAGCCGGTGCCCTTGCCTTCCCCCCCTTCAGCGCCCCGCCCATCCGGTCGATAGGGCCTTCGATGGGCATCGCACGCACTCTGCCGTTCCTGGTGGCTCTCTTCTCCGCTGCCGTCTTGGCCTCAGGTCAGCGGTCGGGAGCTCGGGCCGAGGTCCGGGAGGTGAGCCTGGGAGAGATCCAGCGCAGCCCGGCGCGCTACCTGGGAGAGAAGGTTCGCTTTCGCCTGCAGTTCTCCCGGGAGCTGGAGCGCTTCGATCCCTTCTTCTCGCGCTTCGGCCCGCGCAGCTGGGCCGCCGTCGAGGCCTGGCCCGACGAGAGCCTCCTGTGGGACCCCGAGGCCTTCGAGCGCCGGTGCTCCCACCTGTTCGTCCGGCGCGGACGGTCTCCCCACGAGCACTTCGCCGCGGCTCGTCGCTACAGGCGTTTCGAGGTGCAGGGGATCGTACGCGAGATCTTCCACGGTGAGCCCTGGATCGAGGTCCGCTCGGTGCGTGCCCTCGGCAACGCGGTCGGCGAGGGCACGATCCTGCACGTGGTTCGCGCCCAGGGCTTCCTGGCCGAAGGCCGTCCCGACCGCGCCCGGCAGCAGCTGGAGCGGGCTCTTGCGGCGCCCATGCCGCCCCAAGCGCGTCGAGCGATCCAGAGCCTCCTGGACGGGTGCCCGGACCCCGAACAGGTTTCGTCCACCGGGGGATAGAGGGCATAGTGCGGTCCGTGGATCCCATCCTCCTCGCGGACCTGATCGTCGTCCTCCACCTGGCCTACGTCCTGTTCGTCATCCTCGGTCTCCTGGCCGTGGTGGTGGGCAAGTTCCGGGGCTGGGATTGGATCCACCACCGCGGTTTTCGCTGGAGCCACCTCGTTTGCACCCTGATCGTTCCCCTCGAGGCGCTGAACGGCATCCTTTGTCCGCTGACCCGCTGGGAGGGCGAGCTGCGGCGGGAGGGCGGCCAGTGGAGCGACGAGGACCTGGGCTTCGTGGCCCGGATCGTGCGGAAAGTTCTCTTTTACGACGCTCCTCCCTGGCTCTTGACCGTCTGTTATGTGGTCTTCGGGTTGACTGTTCTGGGGGTGTTCATTGGGATTCCACCCAGGCGCAAGTCCCGAGCCCAGCCCCCCGATCCATCCCGTGCTCAGTGAACTCCACATCCGCGACTTGGCCTTGATCGAGTCGCTCTCGATCTCCCTGGGTGCCGGATTCAACGTCCTCACCGGGGAAACGGGGGCAGGCAAGAGCCTGTTCGTCGGTTCCCTGGAGCTCCTGCGCGGGGAGACTCCCCGAGGCGGAGCGGCCCAGTGGGTGCGGCGGGGCGCGAGACGGGCCCAGGTCGAAGGAGTCTTCGTGCTGGACGAGGCCCAGGCCGCCGCGCTGTCGAGCGTGCTCCGGGAAGAGCTGCCGGAGATCGCGGAAGGCTGGGGGGAGGAGGAGCGCGGTGAGCTCATCCTGGGCCGCACCCTGACCGCGGAGGGTCGCACCCGAGCCCACCTGAACCAGCGGCCGATCCCCCTGCGGGCGCTGCGCGCCCTGGCTCCCCTCCTGATCGAGGTCCACGGTCAGAACGACCACCAGGAGCTACTCGAACCTGTGGAGCAGGTTCGGCTCCTGGACGCGTTCGGAGGCCTGGATTCCGCCGTGCGCTCCTACCGCAAGGCGCGTACGGAGTGGATCCGTCTGGGCGATGAGCTGGGGGAGCTCGAAGGAGCGCGCGCGGAGCGTCGCGATCGTCTGGACCTCCTGCGCTTCCAGCAAGGGGAGCTCGAGCAGGCGGAGCTCCAGCCGGGAGAGCTGGCGCGGCTGGTCGAGGAAAGGGAGCTGTTGCGCGGGGCAGGGGGCCTGCTCGCCGACCTGGCCCAGCTTGGAGCGCAGCTGGCCGAGGCGGAGGGCAACGTGCTGCAGCGGCTTCAGAACGCGGGCCGCACCCTGGAGCGTTGGCGGGACAAGATCACGCGCCTGAACGAATGCGCGGCTGATCTCGAGAGCGCCCAGGTTCACGTCGAGGAGGCGACCGCCGCCTTGAACTCGGTGGCCGACGAGGTCGAAGCCGATCCCGGGCGTCTGGAGTGGCTGGAGGCACGCTTGGCCGAGCTCGAGCGCTTGATCCACAAGTACGACACGGACGAGGAGGGGCTGCTGGAGAAGGAGCGTGTCCTGTCGGAGGAGATCGAGGACCTGGCACGGACCGACGAAGACGTGGAAGAGCTGCGCGAGCGAGCCGGTGCCGCGCGAGGCCAGGTGGCGAGTCTGGGGGGGAAGCTGGCCAAGAAGCGTCGCGGGCTGCGCTCGGGGTTGACCCGTCAGGTCGCCGCCGTTCTGGCCGACCTCGGTCTCGACAAGGCGGTCTTCGAGCTCGACTTCCAGCCGCGCTCAGCGGAGCCCGAACGAGACCACCTCGGACCTCACGGTTGCGAGGACGTGGAGTTCCTCCTGGCGGCCAACCCCGGGGAACCGGCGCACCCGCTGCGCAGGGTGGCTTCGGGGGGGGAGGCGGCGCGCATCATGCTGGCCTTGCGTACGGTGCTGTCGGCCGCTGATCGGGAACGCACCCTCGTGTTCGACGAGATCGATACGGGGGTCGGAGGACGATTGGGACCCCAGGTCGGAAGGCACCTGCGCAAGGTGGCTGAGCGCCATCAGGTACTGTGCGTGACGCACCAGCCGGCCATCGCGGCTTCGGCCCACGTCCACCTGCACGTGACCAAGCACGTCGAGCGCGGTCGGACGCGCACGGCGATCGAGCCCCTCGAGGGCAACTCCCGGGTGTCGGAAGTGGCCGACATGATCGCGGGCGGTGCGGCCGAGAAGACTGCGCGGGCCGAGGCGCGACGTCTGATCGCCGAGGCGCACGCTTCCTGAGGTCATGGCCCGTCGCATCCTGGAACCGCTGCGCTTCGAGCGCCACTACGTGGAGAAGGTCTGGGGGGGGCGTCGCCTGGAAGCGATCCTCGGAATCCAGCTTCCGGGCACGGGACCGATCGGAGAGACCTGGGAGATCGTCGATCGTGAGAACGAGAACTCGATCGTAGCCACGGGCGAGCACGCGGGGCGCACGCTGCGCGAGCTGATGGGGGAGTTCGGCCAGGACATCCTGGGCAAGGTCGCCCCCATGGCCGACGGGCGCTTTCCCCTGCTCGTCAAGTACATCGACGCGTGCCAGGACCTGAGCGTTCAGGTGCACCCCGACGACGCCTGCGCGGCGCGCCTCGGTGCCGGGGCCGAGGGCAAGACCGAGGCCTGGTTCATCCTCGAGGCAACCCCCGACGCACGGCTCTACGCGGGGGTCAAGCCCGACGTGCCTGCCGAGCGCTACCGAGTCGACGCCGCGGGCCGCCCCGGCCTGGAGGATCTGGGGCACTGGGCCGCTCGCCCGGGGGAGTGCCTCCTGATTCCCGGGGGCACCGTGCACGCGATCGGAGCCGGGGTCTCTCTGCTCGAGGTGCAGCAGAACTCGAACACCACCTATCGGATCTGGGACTGGGGACGGGTGGGGCTGGACGGCAAGCCCCGCGAGACGCACCTCCCCCAGGCCCTCGAGTGCGTGCGCTACGGCGAGCCCCCGCGGCCTCCCGTGAGTCCGATCTTCGTCCCCGCGGGCGAGAAGGTGAGCCTGGCCCACCTGGCCCGCTCGGCCTACTTCGGGATGAACAGTCTGGTCCTGGAGGGAGCCGCGCGCTTCGCCACGGGGGGCCAATTCCAGATCTATGCCGTGATCGAGGGAAAGGGGAGGCTCGAGACCACGCGAACCGGGGTAGACTGGCCCCTCGTTCGCGGGGACGTCTGGCTCGTTCCCGCCAGTGCCGGTTTCCACTGGATCCATCCGGAGGGCGGACCGCTCAGGCTGGTCCAGATGCTCTCCGACCCTTGAGACAATGAAGAAAGCGACTCCGGCCGGGAGGCCCGAGCAAGCGCGACCTGCCCAGGGCGACGTCGCGGCTGACGGGAAGATCCGGCTCAACAAGCTGCTCGCCCTGAACGGCATCGCCTCGCGTCGCCGCGCCGACGTCCTGATCGCCGAAGGGGCCGTGATGGTCGACGGCGAGATCGTCACCGAGCTCGGTCGGCGCGTCGATCCCGAGAACCAGAACGTCGAGGTCGACGGCGTGCGCATGCGCGCCCAGGGGGAACGTCAGCGCTACTACCTGCTGAACAAGCCGCGGGGGGTGGTGTGCACGAACGATGCGCGCGAGTCCCGGCCCAGGGCGGTCGATCTGATCACCGACCGCAAGAAGGGGCGCATCTACACCGTCGGCCGACTCGACGAAGAATCGGTCGGGCTGGTGATCCTCACCAACGACGGAGACTTCGCCAACCGGATCAGCCACCCCCGCTACGGTGTCTCCAAGACCTATCGCGTCGCGGTTCACGGCAGCGTCGATCCGAGCGTCCTGCGCACCCTGCGTGAAGGCGTGCCCCTGTCCGACTTCACCGCGCGCTTCGCCGAGGTACGCGTCCTCAAGCGGAGCGAGCGCCAGACCCTGCTCCAGATCGTCTTGAACGAAGGACGCAACCGCGAGATTCGCCGGGCCCTCGCCAAGCTCGAGCTGCCGGTGAAGAGCCTGCGGCGCGTCGCCATCGGCCATGTGAAGGAGCGCGGCCTGAAGGTCGGGCACTGGCGTCCGATGACCCGGGCGGAAGTCGAGGATCTGACCCGTCTGGCAACCGAGACCCGGCCCCCGGCACCCAAGCGCGCCGCCCGCAAGCCGTTCCGGCGATCGAGCCGGCGCGACTGATTCCCGGGGGGCGTCGGTTCCTCGGCGCGCTATGATCTCCGGCCCGATGCGCACCTATCGCACTTCCTCCCCGGCTCGGCGCAAGGCCGGCTCCGCGCCGGCTCTCAAGGCAGGAGCCCGGGTCACCGAACACCGGCTGCAGAACGGCATGCGGGTTCTGTTGGCCGAGCGGCACGCTGACCCTGTGGTCTGTTCCCTGCTCTTCTACCGCGTGGGAGCGCGCAACGAAACCGAGCGCGAGGGGGGGCTGTCGCACTTCCTCGAGCACATGATGTTCAAGGGCAGCCGGAAGTTCGGCAAGGGCGAGGTCGATCGCCTCACGACCCAGCTGGGTGGCCAGAACAACGCCTTCACCGGCTACGACCACACCGCGTACTGGTTCGAGTTCGCCTCCGATCGCTGGGAGACGGCGCTCGATCTCGAAGCCGATCGGATGCGCAACCTGACCCTGGATCCCGGAGAGTTCGATTCCGAGCGCCAGGTCGTGCTCGAGGAGCTGGCCATGGGCCTGGACGATCCCTGGCGCGTCCTGGCCCAGCGCATCGAGGAGGTCCTCTTCCCGCGCCACCCCTACGGTCGTCCGATCATCGGATACGCCGAGACGCTCAAGGCCCTCCGGCCCGCGGACATGCGCCAGTACTACGAGCGCTTCTACTGCCCGAACAACGCGACCCTCGTCGTCGCCGGGGATGTCTCTCCCCGCAAGGCCCTGAGCGCGATCCGCGCTCGCTTCGGCAAGATCGCCCCCGGAGCGCCCTTCGAGGAGGTCGATTGCTTCCGTCCCCAGATCGCGCCTCCCGCCGGAGAGGTGCGTCTGCAAACGTCCTGGGACGACAGCTCCCGCAGGCTGGTCATGGCGTGGCCCGTGGCCCGGGTCGGGACGCGCGAGGACTACGTCGCCGACGTGATCCTGACCCTCTTGACCAGCGGAAGGAACTCGAGGTTGCAGCGCCGCCTGGTGCTCGACGAAGGGCTCGCGACCAGCGCTTCGGGGAGCAACGACGCCCGGGTCGAGGTCGGCTTGTTCTGGCTCTACGCCGAGTGCTCCCACGGTGCCGATCCGCGCGACCTGGAAGCAGCCATCGACCAGGAGCTGCGGCGTCTGGCGACGGAGAAAGTCCCGGCCGCCGAGCTCAAACGAGCCAAGTCGATCCTGTTCGCCAGCGAAGCCTACGACGGTGAGGCGGTTTCCGACGTGGCGGAAGAGCTCGGTGAGTACGCCGTGGACGCCGACTGGGACATGGCCTTCGACGAGGGACGACGCCACGGGGACATCAGCGCCGAGGAAGTTCGCACGGTGGCGGCCCGGTTCCTGACGCCGGATCGCCGGGTGCTGGGCTGGTGTCTGCCGGCCCAGGGAGCCGAGCCCGAAGCCGTTCCCCGGCGGGCGTCGCGCCGGCGCAAAGGTTCCGCGGCCCGCCGATGAAGACGGATCACCTGCGCTTGCCCCAGGAGAGCTTCGAGCTCGCTTGCGGAGCCGAGCTCGTCGTCTCGCCCCGAGCCGACGCTCCGGTCTGTTCGATCCAGGTGCATCTGCGCGGCGGCCACTCCCTCGATCCCGAGGGGCTCGAGGGAACCGCGTTCCTGACCGGGAGGCTGTGCGATCAGGGAACCAAGGAGCACAGCGAAGAGGAGCTGGCCGCCCTGCTGGAGAGCCACGGTGGCAGCCTCTACGGGGCCGCGAACGGGATCTCGGCCAGCATCGCGGGGCCCCGTTGGAAGCTCCTGGTCGACACCCTGTGCGAGGTCGTCGCCCGACCCAGCTACCCGCGTGCGAAGCTCGACCGGGAGCGAGAACGTCTGCTGGACCGCCTGCGGATCGAGGACGCCGACCCCCGCTCCCAGGCCAGCCGTCTGTTCCGGGGGCTCGTGTACGGCGACCACTGGCTGGGACGTGCGGAGACCGGCAGCCCCGAGAGCGTGTCCCGGATCCGGCGCGCCGACCTGGTGCGCTTCCACAAGCGCAACTGGTGCGGTCGGAGAACCCTGATCGCCTGCTGCGGGGACGTGGATCCGGGGGCCGTCAAGCGTGCCTTCGAGCGCGGGCTCGCGTCCTGGAATCCCGGTCGCGAGCTCCCTCCCCTGGAGCCGAAGTTCCCGCCCCTCAAGCCGCGCACGGCGGCCTTTCGCGCCCGTCGCCAGCAGGTCCACATCTACCTCGGTCACCTGGGCGTGCGCCGCATCGACCCGGACTACCCGGCGCTCGTGGTCATGGATCACATCCTCGGCACGGGCCCCGGGTTCACGAGCCGCATCACCCGCCGCCTGCGGGACGAGCTCGGGCTGGCCTACACCGTCCAGGCCGCGATCCACAGCTCGGCCGGCGTGCTCCCGGGGACCTTCACGGCCTACATCGGCACCTCCCCGGAGAACACCGCCACCTCCGTGCGCGGCTTCCTGGAGGAGATCGGTCGCATCCAGGACGAGCTGGTCGAACCCAAGGAGCTCGAGCTCGCCCGCAGCTACCTCACCGGCTCCTTCGCCATGGGGTTCGAGCGAGCCTCGCGCCGGGCCCAGTACCTCGTCGTGGCGCGCCGCAACGGGTTGCCGGAGGACAACCTGGCGCGACTCCTGAAGGCCTTCGAGTCGGTCACCCGCGAGGACGTTCGACGCGTGGCCAGGAAGCACCTCCATCCCCGGGCGGCCTGCCTGGCCGCCGCCGGGCCCGTGAGCAAGAAGGAGCTGGCCGCGCTCCTGCGCGAGCGGCCGGCCTCCGTACGCTAGCCCTCGCCTCGATCCGGGGCTATTCGTTCGGGACCTCGAGGCTCAGCTCGGCCGAGAAGAGCTGGGTGCGATCGAGGTCCCGGGCGGCCCATCGCAGCAGGCACTCCGGGTCGCGTTCGATCGCCGCCTCGTGCACGGTCACGCCGTTGATGTCCACGCGGATGGGGTCGTCCAGGTCGAAGAGATCCTCCGAGAGGAGCAGCTTGAGCTTGCGCACGCCCGCCGTGCGCAGGCGCACGTGGTTGTCCGTCCGTTCGAGCTCGACGCGGCCGAAGGGGAGCTTGCGGGGCGGTTTCAGTCGCCTGTACTTCCCCGTGCAGATGCGGGGCAGGACCACATCGGTCCGGAGCTCTTCGGCGTCGCTCGCGCTCTCGCCTAGCTCCAGGATCTCCAGCCAGTTGCGGCGTGCGTATCGATCCGTTCGCTCGGTGGCCCAGGAGATCCGGTCCGGAAGAGGGTCGCGCACGGTGCCGAAGAGGAAGCGTGCCCAGTCGCGTTCGTCTTCTGCGCTGATCCGGAAGCCGTGCCCTTCGTCAGGGTACTCGCGATAGTCCACCGTGGCTCCGCTGCGCTCGAACAGCTCCCAGTAGTCGCGGATGTCCTGCACCGGGAACAGGCGGTCCTTCCCGCCGTTCATGAGGAAGAAGCTCTGCCCGGCGAGGTTCGAGAGGTGCATCTGCCCGTCGATGCGCAGGGTCGGGTTCGTGAGTCGTACCGGACAGCCGACCGAACCTCCGAAGGCGGCGTAGGGGGTCGGTTCGCGCAAGGCGTAGAAGATGGAGCCGATGCATCCGTCGGAGCTTCCGACCAACAGGATCCGGTTCTCGTCCACGTTGTAGGTGCGCTTGATCCGATCCAGCAAGGCCGCGAGGTTCTCGGACTGGCTGGCCGTCCACCACATCGAATCCCACCAGCCGGCCGGCAACAGGACCAGGTGATCGCCCTGGGGTACCCAACCTTCGGCCCAGCTGCCGTCGAAGTCCCAGCCCTCGATGCCCATGCCCCCGTGCAGCTCGACCCGTAGCATGCTGCGCCGCGCCGGATCGTAGTCCTCGGGGACCAAGAGGACCCAAGGATGCTCGACGCCCTCGGGATTCGTTCTCCGCAGGAGCAGCTTGCCGCGCGGGACATCCGAGGCGAAGCTCGGGCCCGCGCGCAGGGCCTCGCGCAGTTCCGTGAAGGGAGCGCCTCGTTCCAGGATGGCGGGGATCCGGCTCGCGCGCTCGGCGGGCCCTGCAGCCTCCCAGAAGCGCTGGACGTGCTCCTCGAGCGTGGCGGGAGGTGCTTCCTCGATCGCGCCGGAGGTCAGGGAGAGAAGGGCGAGGGCCGCGAGCATGACGGCGTTACCTGTCGGCACCCTGCGGGTAACCCGGGAGATCCGGGATAGGTCTCGGCCCTCCCCCCGTCCGCTAGGGCACGATCCGGATCAAGTCCAGCTCGTCCGTCACCTTCACGCGGACGTGCCCCTGCGGTTCGAGGGGCGTCGTATCGGCGTCCCAGTAGCGCCGCATGTACTCGAGGCCCTCGCTGGTGATGTAGACCTCGTCGTAGTCCTCGTTGTCGCGTGCCCGCTCGAGCACCACCTGGACCGGGTCGATGTTGGCCCGGCCCTCGGCCGCCCGGGCCGAACCGTGCAGCGCATAGCGCAGCTCGCACACGGGCACGTCGGTGAACCAGTTGAGGTGCTGGGCGATCGGTCCGGCGATCAGCCACGAGTCGGGCGGCAGCGCCGCTTCGATCGCGTAGGCCGCGCTCTTGTTCTCGTCGGGGGTGGCGGCAGCCCGAAAGGTGCCCAGGCCCGTCCGGGCGGTCTGAACGCTGACCAAGAGGACCAGGGCGGCGCCGGTGAGCTGTCGCCAGGTTGCGCGCTGGGAGACTCGGGCCAGGGCGATCGGCACAGCTTGGCCGAGGCCGAAGAGGATCCCGAACAAGAGGGCTACCGCGGGGCGGCCTCGGATCGTGAAGACGATCAGGTAGGGCGCGGCGAACAGGAGTGGGCGCAGGAGGGCCTGCGGCCCCCGAACGGAAAGCCACAGCAGGGCGAGCAGGGTCGAGACGCTGGCGAAAGCGGCACCCTCCCCGAGCGTCGTGGCCAGGAAGGAGAGGTTGTCGCCGAAGAGTGCGAAGAGCTGGCCCGGGCTCGACAGGAAGGTGCGCGTGCGCACGTCGCTGGCCAAGCCGCCGACGACCAGGACGATCGAGAAGGCCGCCAGAGCCAAGGTTCGCGATCGTCCGGCCAGGCGACGTCCCAGCGGCTCGCGGAAGACCCAGGGGGCGGCCAGCAGGGCCACGACTTGCCAGCCGGCGGCGATGAGGAGCACGACCAGAGCTCCGATCCAGGCCGAACCGCCGTTCTCTTCGTACCGCCGTGCGGCCTCGTTCGCACCCAGGATGCAGGCCAGCATCAAGAGGTTGGCTTCGACCATGCCGGCCTGGCGCACGCACAGGGCGCTGCTTGCGAAGAGCAGACCCACGGCCAGGGCTTGCCAGCTGGCCAGGCCGCTTCGTTCGGCGCCGCGCCAGGTGAACACGAGCACGAACCCTCCGGCCAGGACGGAGAGCAGCCGCGCGGCCAGTTCGACCGAACCTCCGAAGAGGCCGACGACGCTGTGGGCCACCCGTATCGAGGCTGGATAGAGCGGGTGTTGGGGATCGAGCTCGCCCAGGTTCCGGCTGGCCTGCAGGTAGCCCAACCCGTCCCAGTGCAAAGCCTGGGGCAGGAGTGCGGCCACCACGGCGACGTACAGCACGAACCCCAGGGCGTATTGGGCGGTCTTGGTCACGCGGGCACTAGACCTCCTCACCTGCCGTGCATCAAGCTGCTCCCCGGGATCGGCCCCGATTTGTCGAAGGCGTTTTCTCCCGACGAGTCGGGACTGGGTTTCCTTCGTTCACGATCCAGACCGACTCCCGATGAATCGGGACGTTCTGTTCCTGCCACGCGAGCCAACGAAAACAGGCCGCCCGATTCTCGCGAACCGGGCGGCCTGTTTCGGGTCAGGCAGGAGAGGTTCAGGCCTTGGCCTTCTCCTCTTCTTTCTCGGGAAGGTCGCTCACCAGGGCGTCCGTGGTGAGCAGGAGGCTCGCGACCGAGGCCGCGTTCTGCAGGGCCATGCGCACGACCTTGGTGGGGTCGATCACGCCGGCTCGCACGAGGTCCTGGTACTTCTCTTCCGCGGCGTTGTAGCCGTAGTTCGCCTGCTTCTTGCTGCGGATTTCCTGCACGACCACCGCACCGTCTTGACCCGCGTTGGTCGCGATCTGACGGATGGGGGCCTCGAGGGCGCGACGAACGATCTGGGCCCCGACGTACTCGTCTTCGTCCAGCTTGAGGCGGTCGATCGCGGCCTGGGAGGAGAGCAGGGCTACACCGCCACCGGGGACCACGCCTTCTTCCACCGCGGCGCGCGTGGCGTGCAGGGCGTCCTCGACGCGGGCCTTCTTCTCCTTCATCTCGGACTCGGTAGCGGCACCCACGTTGATCTGGGCGACGCCGCCGGAGAGCTTGGCCAGGCGCTCCTGGAGCTTCTCCTTGTCGTAGTCGGAGCTGGAGGCCTCGATCTCGGCCTTGATCTGCTCGATGCGACCCTGGATGGCGGCCTTCTTGCCGGCTCCTTCGATGATGGTCGTCTCGTCCTTGGTGACGACGACCTTCTTGGCGCGGCCGAGATCCGAGAGCTTGATGGACTCGAGCGACTGCCCGGTCGACTCCATGATCGGGGTCGCGCCGGTCAGGATGGCGATGTCCTCGAGCATGGCCTTGCGACGATCGCCGAAGCCCGGGGCCTTGATGGCCACGCAGGGGAAGGCGCCGCGCAGGCGGTTGACGACCAGCGTGGCCAGGGCCTCGCCCTCGATGTCCTCGGCCAGGATCACGATCGGACGACCGTTGCGCATGACCTCTTCGAGCAGCGGGATCATGTCCTTGATGGACGAGATCTTCTTCTCGTGCACGAGGACGTAGGCGTCCTCGAGGTCACACTCCATGTTCTTGGCGTTGGTGATGAAGTGCGGGGACAGGTAGCCCTTGTCGAACTGCATGCCCTCGACCCAGGCGACCTCGGTGGAGAGGCTCTTGCCCTCCTCGACCGTGATCACGCCGTCCTTGCCGACCTTGTCCATGGCCTCGGCGATCATGTCGCCGATCTCCGGATCGTTGTTGGCCGCGATGGCGCCGATCTGAGCGATGTCCTTGCGGCCTTTGACCGGGTTGGAGATCTTGCGCAGGTTCTCGACGACCTTCTCGACGGCGCGATCGATGCCGCGCTTGATGCCGACGGGGTTGGCGCCGGCGGTCACGTTCTTGAGGCCTTCCTCGAAGATGGCCTCGGCCAGCACGGTGGCGGAGGTGGTGCCGTCTCCCGCCCCGTCGTTGGTGCGCGAGGCGACTTCCTTGACGAGCTGAGCACCCATGTTCTCGTAGGGCTGCTCGAGCTCGACTTCCTTCGACACCGTGACGCCGTCCTTGGTGACGGTCGGGCTACCGAAGGACTTCTCGATGATCACGTTTCGGCCGCGCGGCCCGAGGGTGACCTTCACGGCGCGCGCGAGCTTCTTCACACCTGTCCGGATGTGCTCGCGTGCTTCCGCGTCGTAGCTGATCTGCTTGGCCATCTTGGCTCCTGTTGGATTCTTGGTGGGGCGGGGGCGGGAATCAGTCGATCACGGCGAGGATGTCGTTCTCGCTCATGATGAGGTACTCCTCGCCCTGGTACTTGACCTCGGTCCCGGCGTAGGAGCTGAAGAGGACGCGGTCGTTCTTCTTCACGCTGAGGGGGTGCTTGGTGCCGTCGTCCGCGACGCGACCTTCACCCACGGCGAGGACCTTGCCTTCCTTGGGCTTGTCCTTGGCGCTTTCCGGGAGAAGGATTCCGCCGGCGGTCTTCTCTTCGGCTTCGGCGCGCTGGACGATGACACGGTCCCCGAGCGGACGGATGTTCAGTTTCGCCTTCGTCTTGGTAGCCATCTGTTTCGTTCCTGATTTTGCTGAGGGTCTTTCGCTTGGACTGCGAATGAAGTGGGTAGTTGAACGCTCCCACGGTCCGTCCGTGGGTGGTCGAATCAGTTGAGGGAGTCGCCCCGGTTCCAGTGGTGGTCGGGCGGAACGCGCAGGGCGCGCCGTATCTCCGCACGCAGCAGGAGAGGGTCGACGGGCTTCTTGAGGCAGGCCAGGGCGCCGGCCGCCAGCACGGCTTCCTCGAGGCCGGGGGTCCACAGACCCGAGTACACGAGGCAAGGCAGCCCCTCGCACTGCTCGCGCAAGAGGGGCAAGACCTCGATCCCGGTGCGGCCCGGCATGTGCATGTCCAGGAGGGCCGCCTGGACGGTCTCTCGCCGAACGATCTCCACCGCCTCCAGGCCGGTCTCCGCGTGCCGGACGGTCAGTCCGATGCCCATGAGCAGATCGGCGACCCCGAGGCGGACCTCGGAATCGTCGTCAGCGAGCAGGATGCGGGGTGACAGGGCCATGGCGGTCAATGGGTCCGAGGGAGAAGCAAAGGATGTGCCGTAGCTTCCGGCCCTTTCCCGGGAAGGCCCCGAGGCCCCTGCCGGGCCCAAAACCCTCGGCCGCAGGCGGCTCGGGGGGAGGCCCGTCCGGGCAAGCTGGCTGTCAGAGTGGCAGAAGAGGACAGGCGCCCCAGGGGTGCCTGTCAGGATGACAGCTAGGTGGGTTCCCGCGGGCTTTGTAGGGTCTGGGGGTCCCATGACAGCCGCGAAGAGCCTCCGTCCCGATCCTCCCGTCCCTTCGGCCCCGGTGCGGCGGCTCATGGCCGAAGCTCCGGTCTTCGATGCCCATGCCGATTCGATCGGCCGGGCCCTGGACCTGGGTCACGACCTGGGACGCTCCGGACCGGGCCACCTCGACCTCGAGCGAGGCCGCCAGGGCGGTCTCGGGGCCTGGGTCGTGGTGTGCTGGGTCGATCCGGTGCTCTACCGGGATCGGCCCTTCGAGCGAGCCTCGGCCATGCTGGATGCCACCCGGGATCTGGCGCGCCGCCACCCGGCTCGCTTTCGGCTCGTGCGCAACGGCCGGGAGCTCGCCCAGGCCCAGGCCGACGGCTGCATCGCGGGCATACCGGGCATGGAAGGGGGTCATCCCCTCGAGGGCAGCCTGGAGAAGCTGCAGCACTTCTTCGAGCGTGGGCTGAGGGTCCTGACCCTGGTCTGGAACAACCACCTGCCCTGGGTTCGTTCCTGTCGCCCCGAAGCGCCGGCCGGCACCCCCGCGGGCCTGTCCGACTTCGGCCGACAGGTCGTGCGGGAGCTGAACCGGCTCGGAGTCGTGGTGGACCTCTCCCACGCCGGCGACCGCTCCTTCTACGACGCGCTCGAAACCTCGACCCAGCCGGTGATCGCCAGCCACTCGGGTTGCCGCAGCCTGCACGACCATCCGCGCAACCTCGACGACCCCCAGCTGCGCGCACTCGCCGACCAGGGCGGTGTCTGTGGGATCGTCTTCTACCCGAGCTTCCTGGACGCCGAGGCCTGCGCCGAAGACAACCGGCTCCGGGACACGCCGGGCTTCCGCGCCCTTCGCGCCGAGAGCGAAGCCGAGCTCTTCCTCGAGCGGCAGCGCTACCTCACGCGCGAATCGACTCCGCTGCCGGCCGCGCGTCTGGTGCAGCACATCGAGCACGCCGTCGAGGTGGCCGGGATCGACCACGTCGGCCTCGGCTCCGACTTCGACGGGATCGAGTGCGGGCCCCAGTGGATCGAGGATGCCAGCTGCTATCCGATCCTGGCCGAGCTGCTCGTGCAGCGCGGTTTCGGCATCGACGACGTGCGCAAGGTCCTGGGGGGGAACATGCGGCGTGTCTTCGAGCAGGTAACCGCGCGCTAGGTGTCCCGTCCCGCCGGGTCGTTCACTCCGTCCTCGAGAGCGACGACTCGACGACGAAGTTGTCCTTGGCCAGGCCGCGGTACTGACCGGCCACGAAGACGGGAGCTTCGCCGTGGTTACCCTCCCAGACGATCCTGCCGCAGTTGCGCCCCGTCTTCTTCGGTGCGTCGAGCTCGATCCTTCCCCCGTGGAACTCGCATTCCCGCACGATGAGCTCTTCGCAGCCCTTGATCTGGATCAGCGGCTTGTTCGTTTCGGTGTGTCGAATGCGGACTCGGATCAGCTCGGTCTTCTTCTGGGAGAAGGGCATCTCCCAACCCTCGGGCAAGACCGGCGGACGCCACCAGGGCGCGTGCAGCGGCCGGGCCGGGTTGAAGCCTTCGGCCTCGATCAAGAGCGCGCCTCCGGTAAGGCCGCGGTGATAGACCGTGTGGTCGAGTCCGGCGGTGATCTCGACGTCCTCGAACCGAATCGCCTGGCCTGTTCCGAAGATGGACACCTGAAAGCCTCCTCGGTCCGGATTGAAGCCGTTCTCCCGGAAGCGCGTGTTCTGGATCAAGATCGTGCCCTGCGCCGGACCCCGTTCCAGGTTGGACTCCGTGGGACGATGCACGATCTGCAGTCCCTGCCCACCGTTGTGGTGGATGTAGGAGTCCTTGAGGGTGAAGGAGCCCGCCAGGTTCAGGTACATGGCGTGGCCCTCGTCGTGCTGGGGTGTCACCCGGCCGAAGTTCGTGATCTCGATGCGCTCGAAGAGCGTGTCGATCATGTCGTAGGCGCGGATGCCCCAGTAGGAGCGGTCCAGGTTCAGGGTGCCCATCTCGACCCGCAGGATCGTGTCCCGGATGGTCGTGTTGCGGTACGGGCCCTGGCCCGAATAGAACATCATGGCCGTACGGGTCGAGGCCTGGACGATCGCGTTCTCGAGGGTCACGTCCTGGCCGTTCGACTTGACCGAGAGCGTGTCCGAGGAGGGGCCGGGGCGCGGCCGGAAGGTGCGCCAGTAGTCGGGCTTCTTGGGACCCAGGCCGGTGAGGGGCGGCAGCGAGGTGAAGGGCGGGGCCTGTTGTAGGGCTTCTTCTGCGCCCGCCTCGATCGGCACGGGCTCCTCGGGGCTCTCTGTATCCTGGACCGAAGGCGTGAAGGCGAGGAGAAGCGCTAGGGGGCAGTTCATGGGGCTGACCTCGGGGCCGAGCGGACCTATCGACCAGGGACCGGCCGGAAGTCGTCCCCAAAGACCTTGGGGCCTGGATGCCCGCGATTCCAGGCGTGAATCGAGCCTTCTCGGAGAGCCTTGCCGTCGTCGGTGACCTTTCGGCCTCTCTCCGTGGGCCGGCCGGGGCCGCCGGGGGCGAAGGGTCGCGAGCCCCTCGAGTCCACAGGTCCTCACCGATCCGGTTCCCGAGTAGGCTGAGCTCTGATCCGGAGGCCGACCGAGCCGCCAGGAACCGTTCCAGGTCCCGTGCTCGACCCCGGCCCTCCATCGAAGGAACCGACTTGCCGGACCCGAACATGAAGACACCTGTGATCCTGATCCTCCTGGGAGCTTCCGCCGCTTCGATCGCCTGGGCCCAAGGGGCTGCCACCCGAGCCGGAGCAGCCGGCACCGTGAGCGCAGGTCCGGGGCCCTCCGCCGCCTGCGCAGGCAGCCTGGTGGACCAGGCCGGTGGACCCTGTCTCGAGGCCAGCTCGAACCCGATGCCGGGCAGGCTCTTCCCGCCGCCCCACGACGGAGGAGTGGGCAACGTCTCGAGCGGCCTGCATGCGTTCGTGGGCGGAGGAGAGAGCAACACGGCTGCGGGAGATTGGAGCAGCGTGGCGGGAGGGTTCACCAACTCCGCCGGGGACACCTACGCCGCGGTGAGCGGTGGGCTCTTCAACGCTTCTCCGGGGCGAGCGGGAGCCATCGGGGGTGGCG
>JAUIEE010000039.1 GCA_030428965.1 bacterium
CCCCTGGATATCCCCGTCTTTCCCAGCTTGGGGCCCATGACCGTGAGCGGTTCGGGGTCCATTTCGTCGGGCGATAGCGCCTACGACTCTCTGCTGGTCGAGCGCAACTCGATTCTGGAGCTCACGGGGCCGGCCACGCTCGTCCTGGGGTCCCTGGAGATCGAATCGAACTCCGAGGTGCGCGTGGATGCGACCAACGGCCCGGTCGAGATCTTCGTGATCGGGGACTTCATCCTGAACAGCAATACCTTGATCGCTTCGACGACGCTGACTCCGGCGGACATCGAGATCAACCTGAACAGCGACAACGTGATCGACCCGGACCTCGAGGTCGACCTCGACGAAGTGGACTTCGAATAGAACGCGCGCTTGTACGGCACGATCTACGCCCCGAATGCGTCGGTCGAGATCAACAGCAACTTCGAGCTCTTCGGCTCGGTGGTCGCCCGGCGAGTCCACCTCGACAGCAACTGCCGCATTCATTACGACGAGTCGCTGCAAGAGGCGCGGGGTGAGACCAGCGGGGACTTCAGGACCATCTGCTGGCGCAGGCTCTCTGCCGATGCGGCCATCGTGCATGCCGGGGGTGTCGAGTGAGGCGTTCGGCGGCTTTCCTGTTCGCACTGTTCTGCGGTACGGGCCTGGGCTGGTCCATGGAGCCGCTGGAAGATCCCGGCGGACCTTCGGCGCGGGTCCAGGACCTCAATCGTGCCTTGCGTTCACTGCGCGATCCGGACAGTACGTTGGCGCAGGAGGTCTTCGCGCGGACGGAGGAACCCCTGCAGGACTCCCTGCTGTGGATCTTCCAGCTCCTCGGGACGCGAGTGGTTCCTGCCCTGGGTGAGCTCGAGCCCCAGCGACTGAGCGAGGCCCAGGAGGAGTTCCTCTTGGACCTCTTGGCGCGCTCCGAACCGGGCCGAGTGGTGCAGAGCCTCGAAGCCCTTCTTCAGGGCGAGGTCCCCCCGGAAACCTGCGCCATGGCGCTCCTGGTCTACGGGGCGAACGGGGAGGCTCGGCACGTGACGAGGATGCTCGAGATTGCGGCTCCTTCCGGGGATGCTGCTCCCCCTGCGCGCACCATGGACGCGTTGCGTCGGAGCCTGGAGCGTCTCCTGCGTCGAGAGCCGAAAGCGTACGAGGAGATCCAGCGCACCTGGTCCCATGGCTCGCGGGAAGTGGTGGACGTCCTGGTCCGGGCGGTCGGGGATGCCGGCGATCCGCGCGGCTTGGGCTTCCTGGGGGACGTTCTGCTCTCGCGCCCGGACCTGGCTCGACTCGCCCTGGCCCAGGTGCGTTCGCTCGGCCCCTCGTCCTCGGTGGAGCAAGACCGATTGCTTGCCCACGAGGTTCGCAAGTATCTGTCCTCTACGGATGCCCTGGACCAGCAGTCGGCCTGCCTGGCCCTGGGGGAGCTCGGCGACGCAGCAGCGCTGGGGGAGCTCATCGATCTGCTCGAGGAGGAATCCACGGCAGTGCGCGAGGCGGCCGCCTGGGCCCTGAGCCGGATCTCGGGCCTCTCCTATCCGCCCAAAGCCGAGCCGTGGCGTCGCTGGTACCAGAAGGAGGAAGCGTGGCGCGAGGGGCGCTTCCATTACCTGCAGAAGCACCTCGAGCACGACGACAGTGGCCGAGTCTCCAAGGCGGTGGCCGAGTTGCTGCAGCACCCGATCTACCGGCACGAGATCGCCGAGGCGCTGGTGGGCCTTTGCGCTCACCGACGGTCCAAGCTGCGTGCTCTGGCCTGTCGCTCGCTGGAAAGCCTGGGGTCCCCCCTGGGGGTACCGCAGCTACGCCTCTCCCTCGAAGATCGAGATGCCGAGGTGGCGCGGGCAGCCTGGACGGCCCTGCGCGCCATCACGGGAGTCGGAATGGACGCGAAGCCGCTGTAGCTCAGTCGGATTCGCGGTCCACACCGGCGATCATGCCGTCGATCACCTGGGAACTCTGAGCTTCCATCGGACCTCGGCCCGACGCGCAACCCAGGACCCGTCCCACCGGGACTTCCGTCGGCTCTTCGAAGGCCTGCAGCTCACGTAGGTAGACTTCCAGACCTGCATCGGAGGCCTCGCGCTCATCGTGCTTGCGGCGTTCGAGCCGCTCGCGGATGACCTTGTCCTCGGCCGTCACGTGGACGACGTAGTAGGGAAGGTCCAGCCGTACCGCCGCATCCACGAAGGTGGAGCGGAACCGGCGCCGCGCGAAGGTGGCATCGACCACGACGGAATGACCCGAGCGCAGATGCTCCAGGGCATCCTCCAGGAGAGAGCCGTACGTCGCCTCCTTCATCGACTCCGAGTACAACCCCTCGCCGTACTCTTCCTTCACGCGCGTTCCGGGAGTCATGCCGGAGAGGAGCTTTCGCCGCACGTCACTGCGCAGGACGGACGCACGCAGAGACCGCGCCAGGTGCTTGGCGAGCCAGCTCTTGCCGCTCGCGGGTAGGCCGCACATGAGGAGCATTGCGGGTGGCAGCTCGTAGGAGGCCGCGAGCTGCAGGTAGCGCATGGCCTTGAGCTTCTCGCGCTCACCCCTGGCTTCGTCCAGCTTCGGATCGGCGGACGTCAGCGCGGCCACCTTGCCCCGTACGACGGCTCGATAACTCTTGTAGAAGCTCTCCAGGGTCGGCAGTTCCTGGTCACCGCTGACCTGCACGTAGCGCTTCGAAAGATACCCCGCGAACCCCGGATACCCACGGTAGTCCAGGTCCATCGCGAGGAAGGCCAGATCGGAGGCGACGTCCCCACACCGGAAGGCGTGGCTGAACTCGATGCAATCGTAGGCGACGACTCCATCGGGTGCGAAGCAGAGATTCTCCGCGTGGAGATCGCCGTGGCCTTCGCGGATGCGCTGCTCGCGTACGCGGCGCTCCAGCAAATCACGCTTGTTCGTCAGGAAGGCGCGCGCTCGATCGCGCAGGAAGGTCCAGTGCGTGCGGGAAAAGACGTGGTTCCCGCAGGAGTTCTGCGTGGCAAGAGGCCCCACGAAGCCCCGTAGCTGTTCGAAGTTCTGCTCGACGTTGGCCGCGATGGCCGCGGGCGAGCCGTGCTCGTCGATTCCCGGGCCCGTGGGGGCTCGCGCGTGGAAGTCGGCCAGCAAGGTCACCGCGGAGTTGATGGCCTCGTTGTCGATCTCACCCCGGTCGAGGAGGCTGGACAGCATGCGATGGGCCGGCAGACGTCGCATCTCGACCGCCCACTCGACGACCTCGCCCGCCCACCGAGAGGTGACCGTCGGTGCCGCGTGTGATCGGGCGGACCCCCAGGTAGATGCTCGGGGCGAGCCTGCGGTTGAGGCGCACCTCTTCCTCGCAGAGGTGATGCCGACGCTCGAGATCGGTGAAGTCGAGGAAGCCCAGGTCGACCGGCTTCTTGACCTTGTAGACGCGCTCTCCAGCGAAGAAGAGCCAGGAGATGTGGGTCTGGAGGAATTCGACCTCTTCCACGGGGTGAGCGTAGGCCGAGGAGCGCATCAACTCTGCGCGCAGGTTCGCCGTGGGCACGTTGGCCGATTCGCTGGGCGTCATCGACTCAAGTTAGACCGTCGACCGTCCCGTGCCATGGGAATTTGTGCGCAGGTGGAAGCACAGGGCCGGGCAGCACCGACCGGAGGCCCGGTCGTTTGGGGCCAACCCGAAACGACACCGCCCGGGACCGCGCTTGAGGTCCCCGGGCGGTGCCTGGCTCGGACGATCAGTTGAGGATCTCGACCAGCTCCAGACGTTCACCCGTTTCGAGGTCCACCTCGAGGATGAGGCCGATGCCGGGGGCGTAGAACTTGCGCTCGAACTTGCCCGGTTCCAGGGGACTCCACTCCTCGGTTTGCAGGCAGTCGGTGAAGGTCCCGATTTCGATCTCGACCGTGTCGCCGACCGAGATGACGCGGGCCATGTCCTCGGCCTCTCCGATCAAGAACTCCTGGCGGTGCACCAGTCCGGGAACCGGCGCAGCAGGGACGAGGAGCCCCGGCTGTGCATCCTCCACGCCGGAACGCCACGAGCCGTCCAGGTCCTCCAGGAAGCCGTCTTCGTCGTAGTTCTTGGCGATCTCGCCGATGTACCAGACGTCGCCGTCGTCGCGCACCGAGAACCAGTCCACGGTGTCCTCGACCAGGGTCTGGGAGCCACGATCGCTGGCTTCGATCTCGTAGACGATGTCCCGCACGGAGCGGCACTCGAAGCCGTCGATCTCGACCACTTCATCGAGGGCCGTGACTTCCACCCGCTCGATGGTGTCTTCGTCGGCCTTCTCGTAGACCAGCGTGCGTCCGACGATCAAGGGAAGGTAGGGGTTCGCGTTGCTGGGGGAGAACATGTCGCGGTCCACTTCGGGGCGATAGGGCTCCTGACCCAGGAGCTCGCAGACTTCCAGTCGGGCTTCGTACTGGGCGCGAGCCAGCTCCCGGGCCTCGCGTCGTTCCTGGCGGATCTCACGCAGGCATTCCTGGAAGTCCGCCTCGGGGTCGTTGATGCAGTAGGCCACGGCTTCCCAGGACTCTTCGAGACTCTCGTAGATCGACGAGCGAAGCAGGGCGAAGGCCTGGGAGTCGCAGGCCGGCACGTCGTCGGGGGTCGTGGCGGCGCCGGCGGTCAAGGCGGGAATGGAGCAGAGCAGGGCTCCAAGGGTGATGGAACGGGAATACTTCACGGAAGGTCTCCTTGTTTCTCCGGTTGGTGAATGGTTCCTGTGCAACGAGGAACACTCGATCCTAGGCGACGTTCCGGTGGGCGTTGTTACGGCCGAATTACCCGCTCTCTTTCCGTGTCCTGTGTGTGCAATCGGTGGAGGGTTGGGGTGCGCTTGTTGCCGCCGAACGGACCGACCAAGCGCACCCCGGAGCGCGTTCGCTCCCCGACAGCGTGGCGGGTTTTCCGAAGTGCCGTTGAGCTCTCCCGCTCGACCCGGGCCGACCGCGGAGGTGGCCGGGCTTGCCGCTGCACGGAGGGATATCCTGCCATCGGAAAGGACCCGCTGGGGGCGCAGACGGGCAAGCAGAACGAGCCGTAATGTAGGCATAAGGCCCCCCGGGCCCCTGGGTCCTCCAGGGCGATGGAGCCGTGGGGTGCGTAACCTGGCCGTAACCTGCAGGCGGCTCAGGGGGGGTATGATGGGTTGGAGGATGCCCGTTGGCCCGAAAGGGCAGGCGGGGCCCACGAAACGCTTCTTCTTGGAGGTTGACATGTTTCGAATACTCACCGCTCTCGTGGGGCTGGCCGCCGTGGGGTTAGCCTGGCAGCAGGAGGACGTCGCACCGTTCCGTCACTTGAAGGAAGAGCAAATCACCGTGGAGTACACGGCGACGGCGAACGAGGCCACCATCCGCGTTCAGGCCGAGAGCGAAGAGCCGCTCAATCAGGTGCAGGTATGCAATCGTTTCGGGGTGCCGCTCTTCGAGCTGCGCTCGGAGGCCGGCGCGGACCTCGCGCTCTCCAGCTTCGTCCTGGAGAGCGGAGAGACCGAACTGGAGGACCTGCTCTCCAGGTACGAGGCGGGGGCCTACGAGCTGAGGGGGCGTACGGTTGGAGGCAGCCTGGCCCTGGGGGGAGTTCGTTTGTCGCATGCTCTGCCTGCGCCACCGCGCGTGATCTGGCCCCGCAACGGGAGCACGCCTTCCGCCACGAACTTCGTGATTCGCTGGGAGCCGGAGCCCGGAGCCAAGGCCTACCGGGTGGCCGTCGAGCAGGGAGAGACGGACGGGATCGTGGCGACCGTTCCGGCGGGGTTCAACCGCTTCAAGGTTCCGGTCGGCATTCTGCAATCGGGCATGGAGACCCAGGTCGAGGTCGGAGTCGTTGCGCAGAACGGAAACTGCACCCTGGTCGAGATTGAATGTGTGACCCAGTGAGATGAGAGTGCTCGTCGTGGAGGACTCCGTGCCCCTGCGGGAATCCCTGCGAATCGGGTTGACCCGCGGAGGGTTTGCAACGGACGTTGCCGGCGATGGGCAGGAGGGGTTGGTCTTCGCCCGCAACAATCCCTACGACGTTCTCATCCTGGACTGGATGCTGCCCAAGCTGGACGGCATGTCCGTGCTCGAGCAGCTGCACGGGAAACCGGACCGGCCGCACGTGCTCTTGCTCACGGCCCGTGACCGGGTCGAGGACCGCGTGCGCGGTCTGAACAACGGCGCCGACGACTACCTCGTCAAGCCCTTCGCCTTCGAAGAGTTGCTGGCTCGAGTCCATGCCCTGGTGCGGCGACGGTACGAAGAGAAGTCTCCTCGAATCACGGTGGGGGGCTTGGAGGTGGATCTCACCGCCCGGCGTGCGACCCTCGATGCGACCGTGCTCGACCTGACGGCCCGTGAGTACGCCCTGCTCGAGTACATTGCGCTGCGTCGTGGAGAAACGGTCACGCGTGAGGAGATCGAGGACCACATCTACGGCGTCAGCAAGCTGCCCTCCAGCAACGCCGTGGACTCCGCCATCTGCATCCTGCGCACCAAGCTGGGCCCGTCCGGCAAGGGCCTCATTCGAACGGTGCGCGGTCAGGGCTATGTGCTCGAGTCTGCGTCGTGAGGTCGATCCGAACCTTCCTGCTGACACGGGTCGTCGGAGGGACGGCGCTCGTCTTGATCGGGGCGGCACTGTCCCTCGGCCTGGTCGTACAAGCCTCCATCGAGGACCAGTTCGACCGCAACCTCGTGGATCGCGTCCAGGGACTGAGTTCGATTCTCTTCCAGGTCGGTGACGAGCTCGAGTTCGAGTTCTCGGACGAGCTGATGCCGGAGTATGATGAGCAGGAGCTGTCCTCGTACTTCATCCTGTGGCACGAGGACGGTAGCGTGCTCGAGGCGTCGAACTCCATGCGGGGCGGTACCCTGGAGCTCGCGTCGAAGCCGACGCGGACGCCCGTCTTCTGGGATGGAGACTTGCCGGATGGTCGCCGCGGACGATTCGTGGCCCAGGAGATCGAGGTGCACCACGTGTACCCGGAGGAAGGGCCGGATCGACCCCGGGCGAAGAGCGTGGTCATCACCGTCGCCAGGGGAACCGAGGAGCTCACGAGCGCCGTGGTCCGCGTGTGGAAGAAGAGCGCCTGGATCTCGCTGCTGCTCCTGGCGCTCATCGGGGGGGTGACCTGGGGCGCGGTGGAGCGTGGACTGGCTCCCGCGCGACGACTGGCGCAGGCCCTCGGCGAGGTTCAGGCCGACGATTTGCCGGATGTTCTCGCGGTCGGATCGCTGCCGTCGGAGCTGACGCCGATCGCCGACAAGGCGAACCTCTTGATGGGGCGCGTGAGTCGTGCCCTCGAGCGGGAGCGCAGGACGACGGCCGACATTGCGCACGAGTTGAGGACGCCGATCAGCGAGATGCTGACCGTGTCCGAGGTCGCCCTCCGGGACCGCCGGGTTCAGGGGGAAGCCCTGGGGGCCCTCGGAACGGTTCGTGACGTGGCCTCCCGCATGGGGCGGTCGGTGTCGACCCTCTTGAAGCTCGCGCGCATCGAGATGGGGGCCGAATCGATCGGAGCGAGGGAGGTGGACCTCGGCGCCCTCCTGGCCGCCCAGCTCGAGCAGCGTGGGGAGTCGGCCAGGGAGCGCGATCTGCGCCTTTGCAACCGGGTGGAAGCGGGAGCCCGGGTGCTGGCGGACCACGACGCGCTCGAGATCATCCTGTCCAACCTGGTCGGCAATGCCCTGCACTACGCCCCCACGGGCACCACCGTCCGGTGCTGGCTGGATGACCGTGCCGAGGGGTGGACGCTCTCGATCGAGAACGTGGCCGAGGGGCTGGACGTCGGGGATCTCGAAACCCTGACCGAGCCCTTTTGGCGCAAGGACCACGCCCGCGCCGATCGGGATCGCTCCGGCCTCGGCCTCGCTCTGTCCCTGGCCCTGGCGGACAAGGCCGGCATGCGCTTGAGCTTCGAGCTCGAGGAAGGTCTCTTCCGCGCCCGCCTGGGACGACAAACGGCCACGAACGGAAACGGGCACGCACCCTAGGGGAGCCTCTCGGCCAACGGCGGTCGAACGAAGTTGGCGGGTTCAGAGGCCCCCGGGCGGCTGGGGGGCCATGAGGGGTTTTCGCCAAGGAGTGGCGTTGTGGAGCCGTCGGCCGTGAACACGGAATCGGGCCACGATCGATTCATCCGGTTCGGGGGCGCCATCTGCCTGGTAGGCCTCGTCCTCCACGTCTTGGTCAACGAGGGCTTGAAGGTCATGCCTCCGGAGGCCCCGGCGCCCGAGGAGCTGCAAGCCTACCTGGCCAGCCAGGCCAGCACCTGGGCGGTGATCCACGGCCTTCGCAACCTGGCCTTGCCTTGCCTCGTCTTCTTCGCTGCGGCCATGTTCCTGCGCACCTGCTGCCTGCGCAGTCCCGCGCCCACGGGCTGGGGAATCGTGGGCCTGTTCGGCTCGGCGATGCAGGTGATCCAGGCCTTCCTCACGAACGCGCTGGAGAGCCTGCTGTTGCTCGACTCGGACCTCTTCGCCGGGGACACGCGCCCCTTCGAGATCGTGTTCTGGATCACGCGTTTCCTGTTCACGGCCGAGATCGCGACCTGGGCCGTCTTCATCGGTGGCTTCAGCATGGCCGGCAGGGCCTCCAAGACCCTTCCGGGCTGGATCGTCGCCTTGGGTGCTGCGTGCGCCGTCGCCGGACTGCTCGGTGGGGCCTTCGTGGTGCCCGCGTTCACGGGCAGCCGGGCCGCAGTGCTGCTCGACGTAGCCGCCCTGACCGGACTGGCCTGGTTCGCCTGCGCCGCGACGTACCTGATCGTGCGGGGGGGCCGAACGGGATCCACCCCGGCCTGAGCCCCTTCCCGGGTCCCCCGAGCGAGGGGCGCCGATCCAGATTGGAGACCGAGGCCCCCAGATTCTGGATTTCAACGGCGAAAGAGGGGCGGGGAGAGGAGCCCCCGCCTGGAACGCCAATTGCCAGGCACCTGCGGTGGGACGGTCCAGGAAGCTGAAACAGGGCCTGGCGAGCCTGAGGGTCGCCCGTCGCTTCGTACCCGAGCTGAGGGCGGAGCGCCGCCGGATCTTGCTCGTGGCAGGCCTGTCCCTGCTGGGAGTTGCCCTTGACCTCCTGCGCCCCTGGCCGATTCAGTGGGTCGTCGATCACGTTCTCGTGCCTGGATCGGCGACCCCTGCTTCGCCGAAGGCCGTGATCGTGGGAGGGGCGCTGGCCATGGCGGTGATCCTGTCGGTGAGGGCCATTGCCCAGTATGCGCACGACGTGGGTCTGGGGCAGGCTGAGCTCCAGCTGACGCGTCAGCTGCGGTACAAGCTCTTCTCGCACCTGTCCGCCCTCTCCCCGGGCTTCCACGCGCGCAACAAGTCCGGCGACCTCCTGGTGAGGCTGATGGGAGACGTTCCGCTCGTCTCTGCCATGCTGGTGACCTCGCTCTTGGAGCTAGGGACCCGGGCCCTCTTGATTCTCTCCATCGTCGTGGTGATGGTCGTGGTCGATCCCATCCTCGCGGGGGCGACCTTCTTGGTGACACCGATCGTGTTGCTGCTCGTCCACTCGATCTCGAACCGCATTCACGTCGCCGTCCGCAAGCAGCGCACCAAGGAAGGGGACCTGGCGGATTACCTGCACGAGGCCATTTCCGCCACCGAGACGATCCAGTCCGTCGGTGGATCGAACGAGGTGATCCGTCGTTTCGCCCGCAACAACCGCCGCTCGGCCCGAGCCGGCCTCAAGGCCAAGAAGCTGGCGGCCAAGCTCTCCGCCAGCGTGGAGTCCCTGCTCGGCTTCGGCATCGCGATCGTATTCGCCCTCGGGAGCCTGCGGGTCCTGGAGCGGGAGCTCTCCACGGGCGAGCTCCTGGTCTTTCTCTCCTACGTGCGCATGCTGGCCAAGCCCGTGCGTTCCGCCTCCAAGCACACGGCAAAGATCGCCAAGGGGACGGCCTGCGGCGAGCGCCTGCTCTCCATCATCGACGAGGTGCCCGAGGTCGGAGATGGGGAGCAGGCCGAGCCGGCTCCCTCCCGCCCCTCCGTTCTGGAGTTCCACGGCGTGAGCTACTCCTACGATGGAGAGGAGGCCGCCCTGAACTCGTTCTCGTCGGTCTTCCGGCGCGGCGAGCTCTCCGCTCTCGTGGGGCGCAGCGGAGCTGGGAAGTCGACCCTCGCCTCCCTGGCCGCGCGCCTGATGGATCCCAGCCAGGGGCACATCACCCTGGATGGACAGCCGCTCGGCGACCTCTCCCTCGAGAGTGTGCGGGGTAGCGTCGGCCTGTGCCTGCAGAAGACGATCCTGTTCGGCGAGTCGATCCGCGAGAACCTGCTGCTCGGTACTCCGGAAGCGACCGACGAGGAAGTGATGGAGGCCCTGCGTTTGGCCGGAGCCGCGAGCTTCGTCGAGCGCATGCCCGACGGCCTGGAGACCGAGCTGGGGTCGAGTGGCGTGGGCTTCTCGGGTGGCGAACTCAGCCGCCTCTCCCTGGCACGAACCCTGCTGCGAGACGCGGGCGTGCTGATCGTGGACGAGCCCTTTGCCGGCCTCGATCGGGAGGCCGCCAGCCACCTGAGCGCGACCCTCCGGGAGCTCGCGCGGGAGAAGATCGTGGTCGTCATCGCCCACGACTTCGAGAACATGGAGCCTTACGACCACGTGGTCTTCCTGGAGCGTGGCCGCAACCTGGGCGAGGGCAGGCACGAAGAGCTGGCTCGGCGCGTGCCGATGTACCGGGACGTGGTCCGGGCGGCCTGCGGCTAGGCCAGTAGCTCGCCAGCGCGGTCAAGGGTGGTGCGAGCGCGCCCGTAGGCTCCTTCCTCCAACCGTCGGATCGAGGCGGCCGCACGGCGGGCCAGCTCCATGGCCACAGCCTGTACCAGACGTACGGTCGACGGAGCCTCGCCACCCGCGGAAACGTAGCCGGACAAGAGGTCGGCGCTCGCCTCCTCCCAGCTCGAACCCGGTTGCTCGTAGAGGTGGTCCGCGATCCAGCTGACCAGGTCCTCGGTCGGATCGCCCAGGGCCAGGCAGTCCAGATCGAGCAGGACGGTGCCCTCCCGTGAGATCGCCACCTGGTCGGGGTGGAAGTCCCCGTGGACCCAGGAGTGACGCGGGGCCGGCGCAGAGCTGGGGAGGGCGCGATAGCGTTCGAGCAGCGAGGGGTCGCCGGCGAACAAGGGCTCGAGGTTGCCCTCCCGGCGTGGCCTGGGCTTCTCCTGCCCGGCCCGTAGACCATGGAGCTGCGCCAGCCGCTCCCCGGCCCTTCCGGCGTGGTCGAAGTCGGTCGGGGCGTGGGTCTGGACGTCCAGCCAGGGCTCGACCAGGAGTCCGTGTCGGGCGTGGCCCGTAAGGAGCGTCGGACCCAGGCCGCGGCCTCCGGCGTGTTCGAAGGCCAGCCTGCGCTCGATGATTCGCGCGGCATGTTCCGGGGGAAGGACCCGGACCCCGAGCTCGAGCTTGGTGCCCTCGGCGTCCCGCAGAGACAGGTGGACCCGGTAGACGGCCCTGCGCTCGGGCTTGTAGCGCACGCGTTCGAAGCGGGTCTTGCGGCGGCGGAGGAGGCCTGCATCGACCAGGCCGGCATCCCGCAGGAGCTTGGCCACTCGTTTGGGATCGAGCAGGTAGCGCAATCCGAGCTCGCGATCTCCGGTTGGGGTCCACAGGACGAGAGCCGCCTCCGGGAGGATGGCCCTGGACTCGAGCCAGGGGAGCTTGCGCGCATTCGAAACGTTCGGGTCCGGGCGTTCCGCCAGCGAGCGTGCCTTGTCGTCCCGATAACGCTTGAGCAGGACGGTCTCCTCGTCTCCTCCCTCGAAGCGCACCCGGTAGCCGCAGGTCATCGAGACGCCTGGCTTCCAGCGCGCGTAGTCCCAGGAAAGGTCCTGGACGCGCGGGGCCCGCGGCGCGAGCAGGTGGCCCTCGATCCAGTCGCGGACCTGCTCCTCGTCGGGGGGGGAGAGCTCCGGGTCGCCGCCCCGGGCGGGGATGGATGCATCCCGCGTCCAAACCCTGAGTCCGGTCATTCGATCCCTTGTGGAGGAGACCTCACCCTCGGTCTAGTTCCCCGGCAGGTGGAAGCCGGGCACCTTCGGAAGCGGCACCCGCTCCGCCGGGCGGCCCGGGTACCACAGACCATAGACCGAGCCACGGGGCAGGATCACATTGGCCGATACGCCTCCGCCCAGGGACCGTCCGATTGTGGGGCCGTAGAAGCGCAGCTTGGAATCGAGCAGCCGCTTCTGGCCGCTCGATGGGTGCACCTGGCTCAACAGCTCTCCCCCTGGGAATCCCACGACGAGCGATAGCCAGCCCTGCTCTGCCGCAGCGGGGCGGGTGAACTGGGTGCCTTCCGGTAGGGACGAGAGCACGACGGGGGGAGCGTCGAGCGCCGTGGGAGAGCTCAAGAGCAGCTGGGGGCCTGCGCTGGTCCGTATGCTCCAGACGAAACGATCGCCAACCTGTTCAAAGAGCTCCAGTTCACGCGCATCGTCCAGGATCGTGACCAGGCCGCTGCCGTCCGCCGGGATGGCGAGCAGGCGTCCGCCTCCGCCGCTGTCGCTCTGGTGCAGGAGGAGGCCGTCGTAGTCGGCCAGAGCGAACAGGCCGCCCTCCGTCTTCAGCTCCCCACGGGTGAAGGGCACCTGGCCGTTCCCGGAGGTGCCGCTCAGGTTGGTGAAGGAGGTCGGGCTGCCGTCCGCGGCGAGCTCCACGCGAAACAGGTCGGCCCCCTCCGTGGTCTGGGTCAAAGGTTCCCGTTCGCCCACCAGGACCAAGAGGCTGCTGAGCTGGAACAGGATGACCGGGGCGTCGTCGAGGGTGTCCACGAAGTAGGTGTCCCCGGTCAGGTTCTGCTCCGAGCCGGTGCCGGTCGCAGTGCTCTTGGTCCAGATTTCCCGCGTCGAGCTGGCTGAACGCCAGGCGGCCAGGGAGCCGTCCCCCGAGAGGGCGAGGCTCGGGCCCGCGGGCACGGCGAGCGTGGGGGATTCCCAGGCGAAGGGGAGCGAGGAGACGAGCTGGGCGCTTCCCGTCGGGAGTACACGGTACGTCTCGGCCTGCGCGGGAGAGTTCCCGGCGGCGAGGAGCATGGCCGTTTCGTCGGCGCTCGTGGCCAGCTCGTTGGCGAACCAGACGGGCTGGGCTCCCGGGAAAGGCACGAACTCAGCTCCTGGGGAGGAGCGGTCGAAGCGCAGGGCGCCCTCCGACGCGAGCGCCGAACCCCAGGACGAGCACAGAGCCAGCCCCCCGGCCAGCCAGTCGATCGGGGGAAGGGAGCCGGTGCGCAGCTGGACCGTGCCCCGGGCGAGGTGGACCTCGAAGAGCTCGCCGCCATCCTCGATCGTGGTCGTGAAGAGGAACGAAGGGCTGGTAGGACCTACCGCAATCGGAAACGGGGTGGGGTCGAGGTTGCCCTCGGGGCCCGTGCCCGGTCGTTCCAGCACGGACCGGGCCTCTCCATCCGGGCCCACCCAGAGGTAGCCGAACACGCTGGCCTTCGACCCCGAGAGGGGGCGCTCGTAGCGGTACAGGGAGCCCCAGTTGCCCTCGAGCTCGAGGCGGCCGGCCCCGGGCACGTCGGTGCGCAGCCTCGGTCGGCCGGGAAGCATCTCCGTCAGACGGGTGTGCCCTGCGAAGTCGATCGGCAGGAATCGGATGCCTTCCAGGCCTCGGCTCCCGAGGCTGGAGGTGACGTCCGAGGACTCGAAGATCCGCACGTCGTGCAGTCCGTTGGCCCTCTCGGTTGCGATCGAGAGGAATGCGGGTTCGCCCAGGGGGGTCACGTCGACCGGAGTCCCTTGGGAGGCTGTCAGGAGGAGGAGGGGGAGGATTTCGATCATCATGGGGGGCCACCTCGGCACGGCTCATGCGAAGGCAAGCAAACGATGTTCCAGCTCAATGGGAAACGTCTCCGACCCTTGGGGAGGCAACCGCATCTTTATAATAGAACCGTCTCGCGGGGTGTGGGGGACGAGGGGCCTGCAAGTCCCCCCCCTGCGCAGTGGAATCGTCCAGAGGCTGGACCGAGAGCGTCTAGAATCTAGAAAATGGGCGTCCCCGAGCTTCCGGAAGGGTACCGACTGAAAGCCATCCTGCAGGAGGGGCAGGCCGGTACGGTCCTGAGGGCCCTCCGGCCCGACGGGACGGACTGCGTATTGCGCGTGGAGCGGGGCTCCGCCGGAGTCCAGCTGAGCTCCGAGCTGGCCGTGCTGGCCCAGGTGGACCACCCGGGCATCGCCAAGCTCCTGGACCATGGGACTTTGCCCGGGGGAGGCGTCTACGTCGCCCGGGAGTGGGTCGAGGGCCAGGAGTTCGAGGTGTGGAGCGCCGGGCGTTCCCCGGAGGACAAGGGGCGTTTGATCGCTCGCCTGTGCCCCGCCCTGGAACACCTCCACCGCCTCGGGTTCGTCCATGGCGACCTCTCGCCCCACAACGTGATCGTGCAACCCAACGGTCGCCCCGTTCTGTGCGACTTCGGGCTGGCGCGGCGTCGCGGCGCTGGACGCAGCGCGGCGGGAATCGGTGGTTCGTTCTTCTACATCGCCCCCGAGATCCTGCTCGACTCGCTTCCCTCGCCGAGTGCGGACCTGTTCGCCCTCGGGGCTCTGCTGCATCGTTCCCTGACGGAGTCGAAGTGCACGGCGAGCGAGTTCTACGCGCAGTTTCCGAGTCGCTCCTTCCTCGACGCCTCACGCTCCAGTCCCGAAGAGATCCCACCCTGGGGGCGGGACCTCGTCTGCGCCCTCACCTCCCGGGCGCCGGAACGCCGTCCCCGTTCAGCCATGGAGGTCGGCTTGGAGCTGGCCTCGAGGCTCGGGATCACGATCGGTTCCGACCAGGTCGTCCGCGACCTGCGATGGCCGGCCAGTCAGGGTCGCGAGGCCTGGGCGAACCGGTGGTTCCAGGAGATCCTGGAGCTCGAGGATGAAGGCCCCCAGTGGCTGCTGCTTCCCGAGGGGGAGGATCCGCGGGGCATGTGGGAATACCTGCGCCTGTATGCCTCCCTCCGCGGGCGATCGAGTCGCGGCATCGATCTCGACACCGAGCTCGAGCGCATCGCCGACGGTGCCGAGCTCGATCGCTGGATCGCCTCCCTGGTCGGGAGCGAGCCGTGGATCGTGATCTGTGCCCATGGCGCGGGCCCCTGGTCGAGGCGAGCCCTTGCGAGCATGGCGCGTGCTTCGAGGTTCGGGGTCGACCCGTCCCGCGTCTGTGTGGTCAGTCCCTGGGAGCCCCCCGCAGGGCAGTGGGCCCGTCGCCTGATTCCCCCCGTGGAGGAAGGGCACGTCGTGCAGTTCGTCTCGACCTACTTCGAGGCGGGCGAGGAGCAAAGGTTGCGAACGCTGGCGGGCGTGCTGCACCAAGGCAGTCGGGGAGCGGCCAGTCGGCTCGATCAACTCCTTCGTGCCGCCCAGGATCGAGGATGGATCCTGCGGCAGGGAGAGCGCTTCCGGCTGCGGGAGGGCTCGGTCGAGTCCATTGGCGAGGAGCTCGCCGCACCGGCCTCCATCGAGGAGGTCCCTCTGGAGGGGCAGGAGGTGCTGGTCGCCCTGGACCTTTGCGGTGACGAGGCCGGGCTGGGGGACGTCGCCGAGGTTCTGGGCTACGGGGAGGAAGAATTCGCCCGGCGCCTGACCGAGCTCTCCCGTGGTCGCCGCGTGGAGATCCTGTCGACCCCGTCCGGAATGCGCGTCCGCTCAAGGGTTCGAATCCGGTCCCATACGGTGGGGAGCGACAGGATCCGTGAGCTTCATCGACGACGTGCCCGGAACCTGCGCTCCACGTCCGCCCCCCGTGCTTGGCACGACGCGCATGCCCTGTGTGCCGATCCCGGACCTGAGACGACGTACTCCCTGGTGGAGTCCTTGCAGTCCCTGCGGGAGATCGGCGAGGAGGAGAAGGTGCTGGAGGTCGTGGAGAGACTCGAGGCGATGGAGCAGTCCACGGGGATGGACGTGCTGGACTCGGCCCCCGAGGTCCACATCGAGTACGCCGAGGCCTGGTGCGGACTCGGGCAGCTCGACCGGGCGCTCGACGTGCTCGCGAGGTTGGAGGGTCGGTCCGAGCCCCGCATCCTCGCCCTGGCCGAGATCGTTCGGGCCCAGGTCGATGACCTTCGGCACGAGCGTGAGCGAGCCTTCGAGCGCTGTCGAAGGGCTGTGAGCCTCGATCCATCGATTCGCCCCCAGGCCGAGGTGGCCCGCGTCAGGCTCCTTCACTCGAGCGGCGCGGACGAAGAGGTCCTGGCGGCGGTCCGAGATCTTCGGCCACGGGAGCTGGCCGAGCGCGGTGAGCTGTCGTTCCGAAAGAGGGTCTATGCCGAATCCCTGGCCGCGCTCAGCGCCCTGCGATTGGGGCAGACCGAGGCCGCGAGGCGCACGACGCGCGAGCTGATTGCCGATGCCCAGGAGGCCGGAGACTCGGGGACCGAGGGGCTCTTGCGGATCAACCTGGCGACCATCGAGAGAAAGGCCGGGTCCTTGGCGCAGGCCAAGTCGGAGTTGCAGGCCGCGGAGCGCCTGTTCGAGGCCGCAGGCCGGATCGCCAGCCTGGCCCACGCGCGCGCGACGCTGGGCGCGGTGCTGCGGGAGATGGGGGAGCTCGCCTCGGCCGAGCCCTTGCTGGCCTCCGCCATCGCCATTCGTGAACGGCTGGGCGACCACGAGGGAGTTCTCACGACCCAGGGCATCGCGGGCCTTTGCTCGTTCGAGAGGGGCCACGCCCGCAAGAGCATCGAGACCTTGACCGCTTGCATGCGTTCCTTTCATCCGGTGCAGCGGGAGCGACACGCGCCGCTCCTGCGGGCGAAGGTGAATGAGATGCGCAGCCGGCTCGGTGCCCCTCCTGAAGATTCCACCGAGGAGAACAAGGAACAGGAAGCGGACCCGCGCATCCTGCTCTCCAAGGGTCGTGCGGCCTGGATGCGCGCCCGGGAAGGGGAGGCGCTGGCCTATCTGTCGCGCGCCGAGGGGTTGGCGCGCTCCCTCAAGTTGACTCGGCCCGCCCAGGAAGCCGCGGCCCTGGCCCACCTGATCGAGGGCCCCTCCCAGGAGCTGTCCACGGACACCGAGCCGGGCTCGGTCTTCGCCGAGGACCTGGAGATTCTGGAGCTGCTGCAAGGCGCCGGCCGCGGTTTCGACCGGGAACGGGCGATTGCGCTCGCCCACGAGCTCGAGAATCGCGGCAGGGACGACCGAGCGGCCCGGGTGTGGTTTGCGGTGGCCGCGCGCTCCGAAGAAGAGGACCCGCGAGCCCGCGACCACGCGCAGCGAGCCTTCGATGCTTGCGTGAGCGGGCTCACCGAAGGCGAACGCGAGGCTTTCCGGCTGCGCTTGCTCGGTCTGCCCGATCCGTTTCCCGGGGACTTCACGCCCCGGCGCGAGGAACACTCCAGTGAAGAGGACTTCGAGATGGATGTGATCGCCCTGCTCGACATCAACGAGCGGCTCGTTCAACAACAGGACCTGGATACCCTGCTGGGAGTCATCGTGGAGAGTGCGCTCTCGGTGACCGGTGCCGAACGTGGCTTTCTGGTCCTGGAGGAGCAAGGGGAGCTGCGTTTCGACAAGGCCCTGGACTCCTGCCGCGGCGACATCGACGCGCCCGAATTCGAGATCTCCCAGACCGTGGTGAGGGAGGCGCTGCAGCGCATGCAGCCCCTGCGGGTCAGCAACGCCGTGGAGGATCCCCTCATCGGCCACAACCATTCGGTCGTCTCGCTCGAGCTGCGCTCGATCCTGTGTGTGCCCATTCACATCTCCGAGGGGTTGCGCGCTGCGATCTACCTGGACCATCGCCTGCGTACGGGCGCCTTCGGGGAGAATGCCGAGCGCCTGTCTTCTCTGCTCGCGAACCAGGCCGCCCTGGCCATCCAGCAGGTCACCCGCCTCGAGGAGATCCGCCAGCTCAACGGAAGGCTGGAGAAGAGGATCCAGCGCCAGGCCTCGGACCTCGAGACGGCCAAGCGCAAGCTTCAGCGTGCCGGCCTGGGGGAGGCTCCCACGCCCATGGTCGGCAAGTCCCGGGCCATGGGCGATGTGCGTTCCTTCATCGAACGCGTGGCGGAGCGCGACATCACCGTCCTGATCACCGGCAGGAGCGGTACGGGTAAGGAAGTGGCTGCCCGCCTCCTGCACGACTCGTCTCCGCGCAAGAGCGCGACCTTCGTCTCGGAGAGCTGTGCGGCCTTGCCTCCCACCCTGATCGAGTCCGAGCTCTTCGGCTATCGCAAGGGGGCCTTCACCGGCGCAAATGCCGATCGAGAGGGACTGTTCGAGCGGGCCCAGGGTGGGACGTTGTTCCTGGACGAGATCGGGGAGATGCCCCTCGAGCTTCAGGCCAAGCTCCTGCGCGTGCTCGAGTCGAACGAGATCCGACGGCTGGGAGACACGGATGTACGCCGGGTGGACTTTCGGCTCGTCGTGGCAACCAACCGTGACCTGGAGGTCGAGGTCCGGACGGGAAACTTCCGCGAGGACCTCTTCTTCCGGCTGGACGGCATGCGGATCGTGATGCCCGCGCTCGAGGAACGCGCCGAGGACATCCCCGATCTCGTCCGCCATTTCTTGTCCATCGAGCAAGCCAAGGACGGTATCCAGCGACGCGTGAGTCCCAAGGTGCTGGCGCGGCTCTGCGAGCGTCCCTGGCCCGGCAACGTTCGAGAGCTGCGCAACGAGGTAGTGCGGATGTGCGTGTTGTCGGAAGGGGACCTGCTGGATCCCGACCTGGTACGCCGGCCCATTCAGGCCAAGAAAGAGGCGCCCGGGGTGGACCTCGCCCCGCTGGCGGAGATCGAACGCCGTGCCATCCTGCAGGCGCTCGAGCACACGGGGGGCGACAAGCGCAAAGCGGCGGAGATCCTCGGGGTCTCGCGAGCCAAGATCTACCAGCGGCTCAAGGAATGGAGGGAAGAGGAGTCGTAGTCGATAGAAAGGACCCCCGACAGGGATGAGAGCATTCCCCGACGGGGGTCCTGGCAGGAGGACTCGGGCTTCCCTCCGAGGCCGACTTCCACAGGGTTGCGGCGGCGGGACTGCTCCAGTATTCGCGCGTGGCCATTAGGGGCCAGCTC
>JAUIEE010000520.1 GCA_030428965.1 bacterium
GGTGCAGAAGAACACCGATCCCGACCAGGAGCTCGGCGGAGGTCAGCCCGGGGATACCCGTGAGATCCGCTTCAGCTACGACGGGACGGACTACTCCATCCTGGTTCCCCAGGAAGAGACCTCCTTCAACGGGATCGCGGCTGCCATCAACGAGTTCGCCGGAGAGGACGTGACCGCTTCCGTGATCAACGCTGGCACGGAGGCTTCCCCGGAGTACCGGCTGGTGGTCGCGGGCAACGACACCGGGGCCGACTTCGCCCTGGAGAACTTCTCCCACTCGATCGAGGGGTTGCCTCAGGCAACCGAGATCGAGGCTCAAAACGCCCAGGTCGTGCTGGATGGGATCACCATCGAGCGATCGACCAACGTCTTCAGCGACGTCCTTGCGGGCGTCTCCTTCACGGTCCAGAAGGAGACGGATCAGGAGACGACGTTCACGGTCAACGTGAGCACCGAGAGGACCACGGAGAACGTGCAGAGCTTCGTGGATGCCTACAACGGCGTGATCGACTTCATCGCGCAGCAGAACAGCTACAGCGAGGACTCGGGAGCCGGCGGGCCCCTGTTCGGGGATAGTGCCCTCGACACGGTGCGTTCCGCCATCTCCGGTGCGCTGTTCAACGTGGACCTCGGCACGGTGCAGGCGGACACCGAGGGTTTCTCCACCCTGGGCCTGATCGGCGTCAACCTGGGGGCGGACGGACGTCTCTCCATCGACCAGGCCAAGTTCGACGCCAAGCTCGGGGAGAACCAGGAAGCGGTCGAAGCTCTGTTCTCCGACTCGGAGAACGGCCTCTTGGTGCTCCTGGATCAGGCCATCGACGGAATCGTCGAGAGCAGCACGAACCCGATCAACGACGAGCAGCTGGCGGGGGTCTTCGAGCGCCGTCGCGATCGCGTGAACGACGCCATTCGCCGCTTCGATGCGAACATCGAGCGCCTCGAGTTCAACCTGGGGAAGACGGAAGAATCCCTGATTGCGCGCTTCGCCAACCTGGAGAGCCTCGTCAACGGCCTCAATGCCCAGGGGTCTTTCCTTACTTCGGGGCTGATCCCCTCTAACGGATAGCCATCTCCCAAACCATGAACGCATACAGCTCCGCCGCATCGGCCTACCGGGAAGCCTCCCTCGAGAGCGCTCCTCCGCTCAAGGTCGTCCACATGATGTACGAGGGCGCGATCAAGTTCCTGGGACAGGCCCAGGAGCTCGAGCCCGGCGATCCGAACTTCGGTCGCCTGCTCAACCGCGCCGACGCGATCGTCTCGGAGCTGCAGCTGAGCCTGGATCCGGAGCAGGCTCCCGAGCTGGCGGGCAAGCTGACCTCGCTCTACCTGTTCGTGGCGAACCAGATCATGGAAGCGCTGCTCGAACGCACCGCCGAGCCCATCCCCGCCGCGCGCGAGGTGCTGCAGACGCTGCTCGACGGCTGGAAGAAGCTGGAAGTCGATCTGGGTGTGAGCGAATGAAGTGCGGCACGCGCGCTTACGTGAACGCTTGGCGCCAGGGGCTGGAGGGGCTTCTGGGCCTGTTCTCCGGGGACACGACCCCCGAGGACGATGCGATCGGAGCCCTCTGGCGGCCGTGTCAGGAAGCCTTCGGCCGCTTCAAGGAAGCACACCTGGAAGCCGGTGGCGGCCCCTTCGACCCGTCCATGCGCGCCGAGCTCGAGGAGTTGCGTCGGATCCATGCCGTCGTCTCGGCTCGCATCGTGCGACATCGCGACGGGATGGCGGAGAGCCTCTTGAGGGTTTCGCGCCAGAAGGGCCGCATCTCGAGCCAGGCCTCCGGGTCGAATACCGGGCTTTCCTGCGACATTCGAGGGTGACCCGCGGGTAAGACTGGCGCCGTGTCGGTCTACCTGTTCAACCTGACGGCTCTGTCCGCTCTGCTCCTGGCGGCGCGCTGGTCCAGACGCTCCAGCCTGGGGGTTGCCGTGGGTCTGTACCTGGTCGGGGTCCTCGCCGCGGGGGGGCTGGCTCTCTTCTGGGACGGTGGCCCTCCCAACCCCTTGATGCTCTTCTTCGCCCTGAGCGGACACCTGGCCTGGTGGCTGTTCGTTCATCTTCCCCTCGCACTCGTGTTGCTCGGGGCAGTGCTGTGGCATCGAAGTTCCTTGCTCTCCCGCGCCAGCGCCGCCTGCTCCCTGGCGCTGATCCTGTTCGGAGCCTACGCCTTCTGGATCGAGCCCACCTGGCTGGAGATCACCCGTTACCGCCTGGAGAGTGCGAAGCTGGAAGAGCCGCTGCGAATTTGCCTCCTGGCCGATTTGCAGACCGACCGTATCGGTGCTTACGAGCGCAGGGTCGTCCGCGCCGCCCTGGCCGAAGAGCCGGACCTGATTCTCCTGGCCGGGGACTACCTGCAGGCGCGAACGCCGCACTTCCGCAGGCTCGCACCGCAATTGAACCAGCTCTTGCGCGAGGAGCAGCTGGCTGCACCGAAAGGAGTGTTCGCGGTTCCCGGCAACTGTGATCCCTCTGGTTGGGAAGAGATCTTCACCGACCTGCCTGTGACCACGATCACCGCCACCGGCGTCCATCGCCTGCCCGGGTTGGCCGTGACCGGATTGCAGCTGGCCGATTCCTTCCGAGCCGACCTGACCGTCGAGCCGGAGTCGACCTTTCACATCGTGCTCGGGCACGCCCCGGACTTCGCCCTGGGCCGGATCGAAGCGGACCTCTTGCTCGCGGGACACACCCACGGCGGACAGTTCGTGCTCCCGGGCTACGGACCTCTGTTGACCCTGTCCAAGGTGCCCCGCGCGTGGGCCAGCGGTCGCACGACGCTCTCCGGCGGGCGTGAGCTGATCGTGTCCCGGGGATTGGGACTCGAGCGGGGCGAAGCTGCCCGTATCCGCTTTCGATGTCGACCTGAGCTGGTCGTGATCGACGTGGTGCCGATGCGCGCCGTCGGCGGTTGAAGTCGGCCCGATCCCTCAGGCCGCCATCGGCGGTTCGCTGTCGCGACGCTCGGTCTCTTCGACGCCGGACAATCGGTCGAGGATGCCGCGCAGGAGGTCGGTGAGCTCGTCGGGGTCCTCGGTCGGCTTGGGCCCGCCCC